>CAZBMT010000181.1:0-5662 GCA_964492645.1 uncultured Cyanobium sp.
GCTGCGCGAGCGCCTTGTGCTGGAGCTCAGCCTGGGCCGGGCGATCGACGATCGTGATGGCCAAGGAACTGGGGCTGATGATGCTGCGCAGCCTCGGCTGCGACCAGTTCCAGGGCCACCAGCTGGGCAGGCCGACGCCCGCCGCGGCCTTCCCCTACCAGCTCACCCCGTGCAGTTTGGGCAGGGGGGCCGTCTTGGAGGTGACGGCGAACAGCCGGGGGATGCGGTGGCTGTTGTAGACCCGGAATTCCCGCACCACGCTGGCGCCCTCCTCGCGCACGGCCTGGTTGAGCACCAGGGAACCGTCGGGATCGGAGACGGAGCGGTGGAAGGTGCCGGGAGGAATGCGCAGGATGTCACCGCCGCAGTCGAGGCGAACGATGTGGTAGGGGTAGTTCCAGCCAAGGTTGACCAGGAAGAAGGTGCGGCCGCCATGCATGGCGAGCAGGTTGTCCTCCTGGTGGGGGTGCAGATAGAACTGCCAGCTGCCGGTCTCCTGGCAGTCGGGCGGGCTCACCGCCGGACCCGAGTGGACCACCAGATCCCGCTTGTTCGAGCTGGGCACGGTGATGTCGAAGAAGCGCACCGACGGCGTGTCGCGGAACTTCTCGTAGGGGATCAGCTCGAACATCGGAGCGGGCCGGGGACCCTGGCTGGCCCCGGAGGGCCGGTGATCCTGCAGCTCGTCTCGCGACGGGACGGTGGCGGTCATGGGAGCGACTTCGTCAGAAGCCTCTGCGGTCTCTTCAGTGAACCTAATCCTGGCGGGGTCCCACGGTGAGATCGGCTACGAAAGCCCGGGGGCGTTGGGCCAGTTCCGGTGGTGGTGATGCCTAGGGTGAGGCCTCCTGCGGGCCGGGCCCATGGGCCGCCACGACCACTGTTTCGGCTTCGAGGCCGACTTCGTCGGCGACCTGCGCTGCATTCCGATGGCTGTGCGGCGCAAGCTGGATCTGGTGGGGGTCAAGCTGAAGCTGGCGCACTGGAGCGACCTCGAGGAGGTGGAACGGCAGCGGCTGCTGGACTGGCCCGACGATCCCGAAGCCCTGGAGGCGCTGGATCACTGGCTCAGCGAGCGCACGGCCGCCATGGCCGCCGGCGCCGCCGGTCGGCTGGAGCCTGCCTGCGGCGCCCCGTGGCAACGGGAGGACGCCCCGCCGGAGGTGCTGCTCGCCTCCTGCCGCCAGCTGGGGCTGACCCTGCCCCCCCACGCCTGGGGGGAGCTCGATGAGCTGCAGCGCTTCGCCCTGGTGAAGCTCAGCCATCCGGGCCATGAGCACCGCAACCTGCCGCGGGCCCTGGCGGAATTCGGCCTGCTGGCATGAATGTTCTGCGGGCCTGCCTGCTCAGCGGCGGCGTCAGCCGCCGCATGGGCACCGACAAGGCCCTGCTGCCCCATCCCGCCGGGGGCACCTGGCTGGCGTTCAGCCTCGGGCGCCTGGCGGGGCTGCCGCTGCCGATCACCCTGGTCAGCCACCACCGGGCCCACCACGACCAGGCGCGCCCGCTGCGGGACGGGCTGGGTCAACCGATCACGGTGCTGGAGGAGCCGCCACCCAGGGAGGGGCCGCTGCTGGCCCTCGACCGGCTGATGGCGCACCACCCCGGCCAGGATCTGCTGCTCTGCCCGGTGGACATGCCCTGGCTGGAGGCCGCCGCCCTCGAGGCCCTGCTCAGGGTCGCCGCCACCGCCGTTCCATCCGCCGGCCCCGCCGCCATCCACCTGGCCCACGACGGCCGGCGCCTGCAGCCGCTGCTGGGGATCTATCCCGCCGACCCCGGCCGGCACCGGCGGCTGCGGGCCTTCACGGCGGCGGGCGGCCGGCGCCTGCAGGACTGGCTGGCGGGGGAGGTGGTGGTGCCGGTGGCCCTGCCGCCGGCGGGGCTGCGCAACGCCAACACCCCCGGCGACGCCACCGGCCTGTGGCCCTAGCTTGCCTGCCATGGCGGAGCGTCCCCTGGATCTGCATGGCCGGCCCCTGGGGGTGCTGCGGCTGTCGCTGACGGCCCGCTGCAACCTGGCCTGCCCCTACTGCTGCCCGGATCCGGAGGACCCGCCCGACCTGCTGACCCTGGCGGAGCGGCTGGCCCTGGTGGAGGCGACCGTGGGCCTGGGGGTGCACACCCTGCGCCTCACCGGCGGCGAGCCCCTGCTGCACCGGCGCCTGGAGGAGCTGATCGCCGCCCTGCAGCCGCTGCGGCGGCGCGACCCCGGCGACCCCCGCGGCGCCCTGCGGGAGATCGCCCTCACCAGCAACGGGGTGCTGCTCAGTGCCGAGCGGGCCCGGCAGCTGAAGGCGGCGGGGCTCGACCGGATCACCCTCAGCCTCGATGGCACCGATGGAGCCAGCGTGGCCCGCATGGCCGGCCTCTCGGGCGCGGCCGCCGGCGCGGCCGTGCTGGCCAAGGTGCTGGCGGCGATCCGCCACGCCCGCGAGGCGGGCTTCGATCCGGCCGGCGGCGCCCTGAAGCTGAACGCGGTGATCACCCGCACCGGCAATGCCGACCAGCTGCTGCCCCTGGCGGCCCTGGCCCGGGAGCAGGGGCTGGAGCTGCGCCTGATCGAGTTCATGGACGTGGGCAACCGCAACGGCTGGGCGCCGGAGCAGGTGCTGCCGGCGGCCGAGATGGTGGCCCGCATCGGGGCGGCCTGGCCGCTGGAGCCGGTGGGACGGGCGCCCCACGGCACCGCCGGCCGCTGGCGCTACCGCGACCGCGCCGCTGGCGATGGTGGCGCTCACCTGGCGGTGGTGGCCTCGATCACGGCGCCCTTCTGCGGTGACTGCAACCGGCTGCGGATCACCGCCGACGGGGTGGCCTACAGCTGCCTGTTCGCCGCCAATGGCACCGACCTCAAGCCCTGGCTGCGGCCCCGGCCCGAGCCGGCCCGGCTGCGGCAGGCGCTGGAAGCCCTGTGGCGGGCACGCCGCGACCGCTGGAGCGAGGAGCGGCAGGAGGCGGTCGACCAGCGGCCGGCGCCGGCGGAGATGGCCTACCTGGGGGGCTGATCGGCATCGGCCGGATCCGCCGCCAGGCGCAGGCCGTGCTCCTGGATCAGCTGGGCCACCAGGCCGGTCCAGCCCGTCTGGTGACTGGCGCCGAGGCCGGTGCCGTCATCGCCGTGGAAGTACTCGTGGAACAGGTGGAGTGGCTTGCCGTCGCCGGCGGTGAGGAAGGCGGCGGTGGCGCCGTAGGCCGGCGGCGGCTCGCCCTGGCGGGGCAGGAACAGGCCGATGAGCCGCTCGCTGATCAGGTCGGCGGCCCGCTGCAGGCTGAGCCACTGGCCGGAGCCGGTGGGGCATTCCACCTGGAAGCCGTCCCCGGCGTAGCGGTGGAACTGGTGCAGGGCCTCGATCAGCAGATGGTTGACCGGGAACCACACCGGGCCGCGCCAGTTGGAGTTGCCGCCGAACAGGCCGGAGCGCGATTCCGCCGGCTCGTAGCCCACCCGGTGCTCCCGGCCCTCGAAGCGGAACACGTAGGGGTGGTCGGCATGGTGGCGGGAGAGGGAGCGGATGCCGTGATCGCTTAGGAACTCGGCCGGATCGAACAGGCGCTTGAGGATGCGCCGGAAGCGGTCCTCCGCCACGAAGCGGTTGGGGCTGAGGTAGGTGAGGGCGAGCAGGCGGCGGGCCTGCTGCCCCCTGGTCTCCATGCAGGCCACGTTCACCCTGAGATCGGGCCGGTGCCGGATGAACCACTCCAGCCGCGCCCGGAAGGCCGGCAGCCGCTCGAGCACCTCCGGTTCGAGGATGGCGATGGCGAACAGGGGAATCAGCCCCACCATCGAGCGGATCTTCAGGGGCAGTCGCTGGCCGTCGGGCAGATGGAGCACGTCGTGGAAGAAGCCGTCTTCGTCGTCCCAGAGGCGGTGGCCGCCGTCGCTGCCGGAGGCATTCATGGCCGCGGCGATGTAGAGGAAGTGCTCGAAGAACTTCGTCGCCATGTCCTCGTAGACGGCATTCTCCTGCGCCAGCTCCAGGGAGATGCTGAGCATGTTGAGGCAGAACATCCCCATCCAGCTGGTGCCATCCGCCTGCTCGATGAAGCCTCCGGTGGGCAGGGGGGCACTGCGATCGAACACTCCGATGTTGTCGAGCCCGAGGAAGCCGCCCTGGAAGATGTTGTTGCCCTCCGCATCCTTGCGGTTCACCCACCAGGTGAAGTTGAGCAGCAGTTTCTGGAACACCCGCTCCAGGAACGGCCGGTCGCCCCTGCCGGTGGCCCGTTTCTCCAGGCTGTAGACCTGCCAGGTGGCCCAGGCATGCACGGGCGGGTTGACGTCGCCGAAGGCCCACTCGTAGGCGGGCAGCTGGCCGTTGGGGTGCATGAACCACTCCCGGGTCAGCAGGTCGAGCTGGTGCTTGGCGAAGCCGGGATCCACCAGGGCCAGGGGGACGCAGTGGAAGGCCAGATCCCAGGCGGCGAACCAGGGGTACTCCCAGCCGTCGGGCATCGACAGCACGTCGTCGGCATGGAAGTGCGGCCACTGGCGGTTGCGGCCCTGGCGGCGGGACGGCGGCGGTGGGGTGGCCGGATCCCCCGCCAGCCAGTCGCGGATGCCGTAGAGGTAGGTCTGCTTGCTCCAGAGCAGGCCGGCGAAGGCCTGGCGCTGCAGCTCCCGCCGCTCTGGGGGCAGCCCCGGCGGCTGCAGGTCGGCGTAGAAGGCGTCGGCCTCCCGCTGCCGCGCCCGGCCGATGGCCTCGAAATCGGCGCCGAGGGGATCGGCCGTGAGACGGCGATCCACCAGCCGCAGTTTCACCTCCCGGGTCTCCCCCGCCGCCAGGAGCAGGATGTAGTGCAGCGAGGCCTTGGTGCCGACGCCCTCGGGATTCACCGCCCCCCGATCGCCCGCCACCACCCAATCGTTGATGCCGTCCTTGACGTAGGGGCCGGCGTTGGCGCTGCCGAACAGCCGCCGGGCATTGGTCTCGTTGTCGGTGACGAGCAGTTCCGGCTGGCCGGCCCCCGCTCCTGCGGCGGCCTCCAGGGGCTCGGCGTGGAGCCAGAAGGTCCCCATCGCCGGGTGGGTCGCGGCCAGGGTCCGCCAGGGTTGAGAAGGGACGGGCCGGATCGAGGGGCGAGGTTCGTCGCCGCCCCAGCTCCAGGTGTTGCGGAACCAGAGGGTGGGCAGCAGGTGCAGGGTGTGGGGATCGGGCCCGCGGTTGGTGACGCGCAGGCGGATGAGGATGTCGTCCGGCGCCCCCTTGGCGTAATCCACCTGCACGTCGCAGAAGCGATCGCCGGCGAAGATGCCGGTGTCGAGCAGTTCGTATTCGGGGTCGTCTCGGCCGCGGCGGCCGTTCTCCGCCACCAGCTCCTCGTAGGGGAAGCGCCCGTGGGGGTAGCGGTACAGGGCTGTCATCCAGCTGTGGCTGGGGGTGCTGTCGCGGTGGAAGTAGATCTCCTTGACGTCCTCGCCATGGTTGCCCTGGGGGCCCGTGAGCCCGAACAGCCGCTCCTTGAGGAAGGGGTCGCGGCCGTTCCAGAGGGCGAGGGCGAAGCAGAGGCGCTGGTGGTTGTCGCAGAGGCCCAGCAGGCCGTCCTCCCCCCAGCGGTAGGCGCGGGAGCGGGCCTGCTCGAAGGGGAAATGCCCCCAGGCGTCGCCGTCGGCGCTGTAGTCCTCCCGCACCGTGCCCCACTGGCGGTCGCTCAGGTAGGG
>CAZBMT010000182.1:0-3542 GCA_964492645.1 uncultured Cyanobium sp.
TCTCCGTGCCAAGGCTGGTGATCAGGACATCGGGCATCGGGATCGCATGCACCTTGAGGAGCTTGAGGACGGAGTTGAGGCGTCGTCCGGTCGCGATGCCGAAAAGAACTCTCCGGTGATGCTCCCGAATCAGCTTCACAAACGTCGAGAGGGCCGCAGGATCGCCAAGCAGGGTGTTGTCGATGGCCGTGAAGATGGCACGGGTTCGGGTTTGAACGGCTGGGACCCTGGCCAGAGGAGCCGGGCGGGCCGTGACACGAGACTGAAGAACGAGACTCCCCAGCCCTTCGAGATACTTCTTGGCGTGGGCCTCCCAGGAGTAAAACCTGGCGACGTTCTCCAGTCCATGGCGAGAATATGTTGCCCACAACTCCTCATCCTCAAGAATCCTGAGAAGTGCGCTGGTGATGGAGGCTTCATCAAGGGGGTCAATCAGCAGGCCATTCCTGCAGTTGCCGATGATGTCGACAGGCCCGCCCACCTCCGTGGCCACGAGCGGCAGTCCGCTGGCCGCTGCCTCAAGAAGGGTGAGCCCAAAGGGTTCGGTGAGCGCCGGGTTGACAAAGACACCCTTCGAAGATGCGGCCAGCCGGTAGATATCTGCCACATCCCTGGGGGAATGGTGCTTGGGCAGAGCCACAAGCCCGCTGAGCTCATGGCAGTCGATGACCAGCAATAATTCCGTCAGGACCTGTTGAGCACCCTCATGGAGTTCACGGATATCCTTACGATTGCCAGCCACGATGACAAGGTTGGCGAGCTTCCTAAGACGTTCAGACTTACCATAAGCCTCCACAAGGGACACGATATTCTTGCGTTTATCTGGTCTTGAAAGAGCCAGAATCATCGGCTTTTCGGGCTCACGAAGAAAGCTCTCAAGAGTGCTGGCAAAGGCGACAGGGGCATTCTCAGGACCAGGGGGATGGAACTGATTAAGGTCGGTTCCCGGTGGAATGACCGACATCTTGTCCGGGGTGTAGCAATCGTACAGTTCATATTGATCTTCAATTTCATTATGCGTACTCGTGATGACAAGGTTGGCGCTGTTCAGGACATCCTCTTCAGCACTGATCCGCTCGGCCATCCGGTAACGCTCCTGAATCTCTTCCACCGGTAGTCCGAGAGCCAGAAGCCTCCGCAACTTGTCCCGGCCCAGGGAGTGGCCCGTGTGCACAAGGGGGAGGCCGGTGAGGTGGGACAGGCGAACCCCGACATAGCCGGCATCGGCATAGTGGCTGTGCAGCACGTCAGGTCGACGCGGCTGGCGATTCAGCCAGGAGTGGAGCTCATCGGTGAAGGCGTCAAGGTGGTCCCAAAGCTCCTCCTTGGGGAGATAGAGATCCGGGCCTGCAGCGATCCTGATGATTCGGGCCTTGCGGTCGAGACACTCAACGGACCTGCCGTAATCCGCTGAGACCTGAGAATCCCGGATGCATCGCGTGACCAGATCCACCTGGGCAACACCTGACTGTCGAGCCAGGGCTTTGGTGAGCTCCACCACGTACTTCGTCTGTCCTCCGGTATCAGCGTCACGGCCCAATTCCAGGTTCTCCCCCCGGATCAGACCATGAACGCTGATCATCAGGATATAGAGCGAATGGTCGTTGGCATCCATCGTCATGGTGATGGGGCTGGAGAACCCTGTGATGGTCGACTATGGCCGGATCGGCAGATGTCTCATTCGCCACTATAGCAATTCTACCACAAGTTGGTTGGGATTGCCATGCCGATCGAGCCGCGTCATCGCTAGCTGCGCCAATACCAGCGGCGTCATCGATACGCAAATCACCGAAAAGCCAGCATCCACAAGCAACATCCCTTTGGACAGAATCGGTGGCAGCAGAATCAACGCAAACGTGCACACCTCTCTGCGTTCACGGCTCCACCTGCTCAGCGATGAGCCAGCCCCGGGCCTGGAGCCGTGGCTCAACCCAGCAGCCAGCGCAGCATCAGGCCCAGCTGACCGACAATCCCCCTGCCGGTCAGCTCCTCGCCGATCAGGGCCGCCAGGAAGCCGATCATCGCCACCCGCCCGTTGAGTCGCTCGACCCCCGCCAGGGCGGCCTTGTTCCAGGGGCGGGAGGTGGTGAGACCTTCCCCGAAACGCTCCAGCGGCTCGTACTGAAAAACCTGGCGGCCCTGGTCGGCGTCGGGTTCCGTGGCCGGTTCCATGCCGGGTTCCTGCCTGATGCCTTCGTCCACGGATGCCACCTCTGGGTGGGCCCAGCCTATGGGGCTCACGCCGATCGGTGGCGCTCCGGAGCCATCGGGCTACAGTACAGGCGTACCAGAGGTCCGCCATGGCGCCCGGCCAGATCGATCCTGCGGTGGCCCCCATGAGGCGGGCCAACCCCCAGCGCTTCCGGGAGGCCCGAGCCGGGCACCTGGCCGTGGTCGCCATGGCCGGCAGGCCATGGTTCATCGGCCGGATCTGCGAGCTCAGCGGCCCGACGCCGGCGGATTTCGCCCGGGTGCTCAACATCGACACCGGCGACATCGAAAGAATCCCGGCACCCTGGATCGTCGAACTCATGGGCGACGGCGGACTTCTCCACAACCGCCATCCTCGCCAGAGGATGCTCAGTTCTCGAGCAGATTGATGCGGTAAAGCACCTCCTCAAGGGCATCTGCTGCGGAAATGGCGCTGTAACGCTGCGGGTGTTCCGGACCGCAGCAGGAAGTCACCGGCGCCAGGACCGTCCAGGGTCTGGCATGGCAGAACTGCACCACGCTGTGGCGTTCATCGTTGGCCCCGGGCGGCGCCACCACCCGATGCCAGCCGGTGGGGATGCGGCCGTTGGAGAGGCGCTCCAGCATCAGTCCCGTGTTGATGATCACCCGCCCCTCCGGCGGTGCGGCCGCCACCCATTCCCCGGCCACGCGCACCTGCAGCCCCGGCCCGGTGGCCCGCGGCAGGGCGGTGATCAGATTGATGTCCCCATGGGCCGCCGCCCAGACATGGCCCTCCCCCGGTGCCTGGGCCATGGGGGGGTAGCGCAGGGCCCGGGTGAGGGTGGGGGCCTCCCGCACCATCTCCTCGAAGAAGCCCTCACCGCAGCCCATCCCCACGGCGATCACCCGCAGAAAGCGGCGCTGGAGATCGGCGATCGCCCGGTGGAACTCCCCCAGCACGTCCGTGATGCCGGGCACGGCCGCCTCCGGCAGGACCTGCTCGGGATAGAACGCCGGGAACCGGAGCCGCAGGGGATGCCCGGCCGGCAAGGGGGCCGACCAGTTCAGCATCTCCTTCCAGTCCGGGTGATCGCTGCCGGCGGCCGTCTCCACCAGCACCGCCGTGTAACCCGTCTGGCCGCTGGCCCCGGGCGCACGGAAGCCCCGCTTGATGTCGGCCTCGAGGGCGAAGAACCGCTGCAGGAGTCCGTAGGCGGTGTCCAGCAGGTCGACGGGCAGATCGCTGCTGGTGTAGACGAAGCCGCTGGCCAGGCTGCGCCTCACCCCATCGACCACGGCATCGCGGGCCCTGCCGTCGCCCCGCTCGAAGGCCAGCAGATCCACATCGAGAATCCCCTCGTCCATCGGGC
>CAZBMT010000182.1:3642-5662 GCA_964492645.1 uncultured Cyanobium sp.
TTCTGCTCGATGGCGGCGCGGTACTCCTCGGCGATCTGCAGCCCCGTCAGATCCAGACCCTGCACGGTCACGTAGTCGAACTTGCGCAGCTCCTCGGCCACCTTCTCCTGCACCAGTTCGGAGATGGAGTTCCACTCGGTCGCGATCGTCACCAGTTCGTACTGGGAGAACACCGACTTGAGGGCCTTCAGCAGGGAGGGCTGAATGACCCGCGGATAGATCTGCTGGTCGTCAGTGGCAATCGTTTCGTAGATGCGGCCCGCCTCGGCGGGTTTCATGGCGTACTTCACCGTGGCCGTGGCCTGGATCACCTGCAGGTCCTTGGTCAGGGTGGAGAACTGCTCCGGCCGCACCTGGGTACGCACATCGAACAGCGAGGTGTTCTGGGCCAGGGGGATCTTGAGGTTGGCCCCCGGCTGTCGAGGCGCCCCGGTGACCTTGCCGAGGGTGGTGACCACGGCCACACTCCCCGCCGGCACGATGAACACGGTCTGGGTCAGCAGCACCAGGGCGGCGAGCACAGCGGCGAAGACCAGCTGCCAGAGCCCGCCGAAGCCGTTGTCGGCACCGGAGCGCATGGGGGATTGCATCGAAGACCTGGGCACCGGGGGAAGCGACGACCCTAGGCAGCGCCGCAGGCCGCGGGTCGCCATGGTGGGGACACCAGGGGGCCGGTGGAGGGGCGGTGCTGCGGTTCCTGCTCGAACTGGTCCCATGCCTGGGTCTCGGCGTGCTGCTGGGGATGCGGTTCCCCGGGCTGCCGGGACGGCTCGCCCCGCCGCTGATCAGCTGGGGCATTCCCATCAGCCTGGTGGCCCTGCTGCTGCGCTCGGGCTTCCAGGCTGAACTGCTGACGGCGGCCCTGATGGCGGCGGCCGCCTCGGGTCTGGGACTGCTGCTGCTGCGCCTGCCGGTCCTGGGCCGTTGGATCCCCGAGGGCAGCCTGCAGCTGGGCTGCATCGTGGGCAACACCAGCTACTGGGGACTGCCCGTGGCCCTGGCCCTGCTCCCCGCCGAGGCCATCGGCTTTGCGATCGCCTTCGATCTGATGGCCACCCTGATCACCTGGAGCCTCGGTCCGCTGGTGGTGGACCGGCGCGCCACCGGCGTGGGCCACAAGTTGAGGCTGATGGCCAGCAGCCCGGCCATGCGGGCTCTGGCGCTGGCCGCGCTGCTGCACCAGACCCCCTGGAGCGCGGCGCTGGCCCAGTGGCTGTGGTGGCCAGCCCGGCTTGTGGTCCTGGTGGCCCTGGCCCTGGTGGGGATGCGGCTGGGCCTGATGCTGCGGCGCCGCCCGGCGGGCGATGAAGTCCCTGCCGCGGCTCCGGGCCTGGTGGCGGCCCTGGTGGGCAAGCTCGTGGCGCTCCCGGCGGCCATGCTGCTGCTGGCCTGCCTGCTGCAGCTGCCCTCCCTGCTGCGGGATGCGGTGGTGCTGCAGGCGGCGGCCCCCACCGCCATCTCGGTGCTGCTGCTCACGGAAGCGGCCGCTGGCGGGCGGCGGCAGGCGGGTGAGGCGGCGGCGACCCTGGTGCTCTGGAGCACCGCCCTGGCCCTGGTCTCGGTTCCGCTGTGGTGGTGGCTGCTGAGCGGTCCGCTGGGGAGCTAGGACAGGCCGACACGCAGTGCCCGTTCGTCGGCGGCCATGGCCGGTTCCCTAGCCCAGCGGCTCGACCGCAGCCTGTCCCGTCTGAAGGGCATGGCGGTGCTGCCGCTGCTGATCCTGGCGGTGCCCTGGGTCCAGGAGATCATCGACCAGCTCGTCTTCGGGGGGCGCTGGAACCTGCCGATGGTGCCGGGGGGGTCCTTCCTCGGGGTGCTCACCGCCCCCTTCAGCCACGGAGGCTTCGGCCACCTGATCAGCAACAGCCTCTGGTTCCTGCCCCTGTCCTGGCTGGTGCTGGCCAAGAGCCGCGGCGACTACCTGGCGGTGTGGCTGGGGGTCTACCTCACGGCGATCCCGGTCTGGCTGTTCTGGCACCAGGCCAGCCACGGCCTTTCCGGGGTCATCTACGGACTGCTG
>CAZBMT010000183.1:0-5657 GCA_964492645.1 uncultured Cyanobium sp.
CCGCCCGGGCCTGCGGGGGCCCGGGCGGGAAGAATGGTGGATGGAGAATAGGGGACTCGAACCCCTGACCTCTGCGGTGCGATCGCAGCGCTCTACCAGCTGAGCTAATTCCCCTGCGATCGCCATTATCACCATCCCGTCCCCCTTCCCGGCCGCCCCCTTGGTTGATTCCAGCCTGTCCATCACCCCCGAGCGGCTCGCGGCCTTCGATGAGGCGTCCGTCGCCGAGCTCGCCCGACGCCTCGAGGAGGACGACTACCCCACCCCGTTCGCGGGGCTGGCCGACTGGCACCTGCTGCGGGCCCTGGCCATCCACCGTCCCGAGCTCACCCTCCCCTACCACCATCTGGTGGATCAGGAACCCTTCGATGAGGAGTGAGGCGGACGCCGGGGAGCGGCCTGCCGACCAGACCGCCGACCCCCTCGCCGGCCGGCGGGTGCTGGTGCTGATCAGCGGCAGCATCGCTGCCGTCAAGCTGCCCCTGCTCGTCAGCGCCCTGGTGCAGCGCGGCGCCCAGGTGCGCTGCGTGCTCAGCCCCTCCGCCGAGCGGCTGGTGAGCGCGGTGGCCTTGGCCAGCCTCAGCCGCTCCCCCTGCCACCTCGAGGCCGACCAGTGGAGCCATCAGGAAGCCAGGCCCCTGCACATCGCCCTGGCCGAGTGGGCCGAGGTGGTGCTGCTGGCCCCGCTCAGCGCCACCAGCCTGGCCCGCTGGGTGCATGGGATGGCCGACACCCTGCTGGCCAGCACCCTGATCGCCTGTGAAGCCCCCGTGCTGGCCGCCCCGGCCATGAACAGCGCCATGTGGGCCGCCCCGGCGGTGCGCCGCAACTGGCGCGAGCTGCAGGGCTGGGAGCGGGTGCTGCCCCTCGAGCCCGGCAGCGGCCTGCTGGCCTGCGACCGGGTGGGCGATGGGCGCATGGCCGACCCCGCCCTGCTGCTGCTGGCGCTGGAGTCGCTGCTGCTGGCCGGCTGCCGGCGCGACTGGCGGGGGCGCCGCCTGCTGGTGAGTGCCGGCCCCACCCGGGAGGCCCTCGATCCGGCCCGCTGCCTCACCAACCCCAGCACCGGGCGCATGGGGGTGCTGCTGGCCCAGGCCGCCCGCCTGCGCGGCGCCACGGTCGACCTGGTCCATGGCCCGGTGGCGGTCGAGCCGGCCTGGCTGGAGGGGCTCCGGTGCCACCCCGTCGTCACCGCCGCGGAGATGGAAGCGGCGCTGCTGCGGCTCCAGGACAGCGCCGATGCCATCGCCATGGCGGCCGCCGTCGCCGACCACCGCCGCCGCCACCCGCAGCGGGGCAAACTCCCCAAAGAGGCGCTGGAGGCCTCCCTCACCGCTGGTTGGGAGCCCGTGCCCGACCTGCTGGCCGCCCTGGTGCGGATCCGGCCGCCGGCCCAGGCGATCCTGGGGTTCGCCGCCCAGAGCGGCGAGGTGCTGGCGGAGGCCCGGGCCAAGTTCGCCCGCAAGGGGTGCGATCTCCTCTTCGCCAACCCCATCGACCGGGCCGGAGCGGGGTTCGGGGCGGCTGGCAACGAGGGCTGGCTGCTGGGCCCCGGCGAGCGGGAGCGCCGGGTGGGTCCCACCGGCAAGCTGGCCCTGGCCCACCGGCTGCTCACGGCACTCGCCGAAGCGGCGGCACTCAGGGCTCCGGTTCGGGCGCCAGCAGATCCATGAACGTGCGCAGCTGCAGCCGGGGGATGTAGGGCCAGCCGCCGCTGCCCTCCATCTCGGCGAGCAGGTTGAACAGGCCGTTGCGGTCGCCGGGCAGGCTGCTGCGGAAGGGACCATCCTGGATGCTGCGGTGCAGGTGCTCGATGCGGCGCAGCAGGTCGAGCAGGGCCTCGGGCTGCTCGGCGCGCTGCTCGGCGATCCGCAGCAGGGTGTCGAGGGCCCCCTGGAGCTCGGGGTCGGCGGGTCCGGGAGACGGCGTGGCGACGGGCGTGGCGACGGGCGTGGAGTCGTCGATCGGGTGGGGGCGGCTCAGGGACATGCCCCTCTCATACAGGTTGTTGAGAGCCCATGCAAGCCGCCGGGAATGGGCGTTTTGCACCGGTAGGATCCCGGCCAGCCCAGTTCCTGTTCCGTCTCTGCGGCTTCTCCCCATGCGTTTCCGTCCCCTGCTGGCCCTCGTGCTGGCTCTGTGCCTGACCCTGGTGTCCGCATGCAGCGGCGGGGCCAAGGCCGTTGATCGGGCCAACCTCACCTACGAAGACATCCACAACACCGGTCTGGCCAACGACTGCCCGACCCTGCCCGACTCCGCCCGCGGCACGATCTCCCTGGATCCCTCGGCCACTTACCAGCTCAAGGAGATCTGCATGCACCCCTCCGAGGTCTTCGTGAAGGGGGAGCCCGCCAACAAGCGCCAGGAAGCCCAGTTCGTCGCCGGCAAGATCCTCACCCGCTATACCTCCAGCCTGGACCAGGTCTACGGCGACCTCAAGGTCAGCGGTGACAAGCTGACCTTCAAGGAACTGGGTGGCATCGACTTCCAGCCGATCACCGTGCTGATGCCGGGTGGTGAGGAAGTGCCCTTCATGTTCTCCAGCAAGGAGCTCAAGGCCACCGCCGCCGGCACCTCCTTCTCCACCAGCACCGACCTCAAGGGTGAGTACCGCGCCCCCAGCTACCGCACCAGCAACTTCCTCGATCCCAAGGGCCGCGGCCTGACCACCGGCTACAGCAGCGCCGTGGGTCTGGTGCCCGCCGGTGACGAGTTCACCGGCGAAACCGTCAAGCGCTACGTGGACGGCTCCGGCACCATGGATCTCTCGATCACCAAGGTCGATCCCAGCACCGGTGAGTTCGCCGGCGTGTTCACCGCCATCCAGCCCTCCGACACCGACATGGGCACCAAGGCGCAGGTCGACGTCAAGATCACCGGCGAGCTCTACGGCCGTCTCGAGAAGGTCTGAGCTCCCGTCCTGGGGGGAGCAGCCATCCACCGTTCATGACAGGGGCCCCCGGGCCCCTTTTTTCATGGGCGAGGGTTGGTCTGGGAGGATGGCTTCCATTCCCCTGTGACGCCCCGGCCCGTCGCCATGACGCTCACCAATACCACCCCTGCCTCCGACCTGATCGCCCCCCACGGCGGCAGCCTCGTCGATCTGATGGTGCCGCCCGATCTGCGGGCCGCGGCGGCAGCGGAGGCCCGCGCCTCGGTGGACAAGGTGCTGGAGTGCAGCCACCGCAACGCCTGCGACGTGGAACTGCTGATCGTGGGCGGCTTCTCGCCCCTGCGCGGCTTCATGCACCAGGAGGACTACGACGCGGTGGTGGCGGGTCACCGCACCACCAGCGGCCTGCTGTTCGGCCTGCCGATCGTCTTCGACACCGACGACGCCTCCGTCGCCGTGGGCCAGCGGCTGCTGCTCACCTACCAGGGCCAGGACCTGGCCGTGCTCACCGTGGAGAGCCGCTGGGAGCCCGACAAGGTGGTCGAGGCCAGGGGCTGCTACGGCACCACCTCCCTGGAGCACCCGGCGGTGCGCATGATCGCCACCGAGCGCGGCCGCTATTACCTGGGCGGAAGCCTCCAGGGTCTGGCCCTGCCGAAGCGGGTGTTTCCCTGCAGGACCCCGGTGGAGGTGCGCGCCACCCTGCCGGCGGCTCAGGACGTTGTGGCCTTCCAGTGCCGCAACCCCATCCACCGGGCCCATTACGAGCTGTTCACCCGCGCCCTCGAGGCCCCCAACGTCAGCAAGGGGGCGGTGGTGCTGGTGCACCCCACCTGCGGACCCACCCAGGAGGACGACATCGCCGGGGAGGTGCGCTTCGCCACCTACGAACGGCTGGCCGCCGAGGTGGACAACCCCCGCATCCGCTGGGCCTACCTGCCCTACGCGATGCACATGGCTGGCCCCCGGGAGGCCCTGCAGCACATGATCATCCGCAAGAACTACGGCTGCACCCACTTCATCATCGGCCGCGACATGGCGGGCTGCAAATCGTCGCTCTCCGGCGAGGACTTCTACGGCCCCTACGAGGCCCAGGATTTCGCCCGTGACCAGGCCACCGAGCTCGGCATGGAGACCGTGCCCTCCCTCAACCTCGTCTACACCGAGGAGGAGGGCTACGTCACCGCCGAGCACGCTCAGGCCCGGGGGCTGCACATCCGCAAGCTGAGCGGCACCCAGTTCCGCCAGATGCTGCGCGGCGGGGAGGAGATCCCGGAATGGTTCGCCTTCCGTAGCGTGGTGGAGGTGCTCAGGGCCGCGGCCTGAGCCCCGTCCGACCGCGGACGCCGATTAACATTCTGTTACTTTCACTCTCACACAGGAGACAGGGTCGTGAAGAAACGCTGGCGCAACGCGGGGCTCTACGTGCTCCTGGTGATCGTGATGATCGCCGTGGGCACCGCCTTCCTGGAGCGGCCCGATCCGGCCCGTGCCCCGCGCACCCTGCGCTACAGCGACTTCGTCGAGGCCGTCCAGGCCAACGAGATCTCCCGGGTGCTGATCTCCCCCGACCGCGGCACCGCCCAGGTGGTGGAGAACGACGGCCAGCGCGCCGTGGTGAACCTGGCCCCCGACAAGGACCTGCTCAAGCTGCTCACCGATCACAACGTCGACATCGCCGTACAGCCCAACCGGGAGCCGGCGGCCTGGCAGCAGGCGATCGGCAGCCTGATCTTCCCGCTGATCCTGCTCGGTGGTCTCTTCTTCCTGCTGCGGCGCGCCCAGGGCGGGGGCGGCAACCCGGCCATGAACTTCGGCAAGAGCAAGGCCCGGGTCCAGATGGAACCCCAGACCCAGGTCACCTTCGGGGATGTGGCCGGCATCGAGGGCGCCAAGCTTGAGCTCACCGAGGTGGTCGACTTCCTCAAGAACCCCGATCGCTTCACCGCCGTCGGCGCCAAGATCCCCAAGGGCGTGCTGCTGGTGGGCCCTCCCGGCACCGGCAAGACCCTGCTGGCCAAGGCCGTGGCCGGTGAGGCGGGCGTGCCGTTCTTCTCGATCTCCGGTTCGGAGTTCGTCGAGATGTTCGTGGGTGTCGGCGCCAGCCGGGTGCGCGACCTGTTCGAGCAGGCCAAGAAGAATGCTCCCTGCATCGTCTTCATCGATGAGATCGACGCCGTGGGTCGCCAGCGCGGCGCCGGCCTCGGCGGCGGCAATGACGAGCGGGAGCAGACCCTCAACCAGCTGCTCACCGAGATGGACGGCTTCGAGGGCAACACCGGCATCATCATCGTCGCGGCCACCAACCGTCCCGACGTGCTGGATTCGGCCCTGATGCGGCCGGGCCGCTTCGACCGCCAGGTGGTGGTCGACCGTCCCGACTACGCCGGCCGCCTCCAGATCCTGGGTGTCCACGCCCGCGGCAAGACCCTCGCCAAGGATGTCGACCTCGACCGCGTCGCTCGCCGCACCCCCGGTTTCACCGGTGCCGACCTGGCCAACCTGCTCAACGAAGCGGCGATCCTGGCGGCCCGGCGCCAGCTGGCCGAGGTGTCGATGGATGAGGTCAACGACGCCATCGAGCGCGTCATGGCCGGCCCGGAGAAGAAGGACCGGGTGATGAGCGAACGCCGCAAGCGCCTGGTGGCGTACCACGAGTCCGGCCACGCCCTGGTGGGCGCCCTGATGCCCGATTACGACCCCGTTCAGAAGATCAGCATCATTCCCCGCGGCCAGGCCGGCGGCCTCACCTTCTTCACCC
>CAZBMT010000184.1:0-5638 GCA_964492645.1 uncultured Cyanobium sp.
GAGAAGTTGGCCTCGCCGAGCACGAACAGGCCGCTCACCGTGCTCATCAGGTGATAGTCGACCCACAGACCGCCCATCGTGTAGTGGGGGGCGGGATAGATCCGCATCGGGGTGGCCCTGGGGTCGTCGCCGGTGATGCGCTCGTACATCTCCAGCAGGTTCCCGTAGCGGGCGTCGATCGCCTCGGTGCCGTCCCGGGCAAAGGCCCCGGCCAGGTCGAGGTAGACGGAACGGCCGCCGGGCCCGACGCCCCGGCCCTCCAGGCAGAGCTCCCGGGCCCGCCGTGAGGCCAGATCCCGAGGCACCAGGTTGCCGTAGCTGGGGTAATGGCGCTCGAGGAAGTAGTCCCGCTCCGCTTCCGGAATCGCCGCCGGCGGCCGGTCGTCGCCCGGGCGCAGCGGCAGCCAGATGCGGCCGTCGTTGCGCAGGCTTTCGCTCATGAGCGTGAGCTTGCTCTGGTGGGCGTCGCCGCTGGGGATGCAGGTGGGGTGGATCTGGGTGAAGCAGGGGTTGGCGAAGAACGCTCCCCGCCGATGGGCCTGCCAGATCGCCGTGGCGTTCGACTTCAGGGCATTGGTGGACAGATAGAAGACGTTCGAATAGCCGCCGCTCGCCAGCAGCACCGCATCGGCGCTGAGCACCTCCAGGGCGCCGGTGCGCTGGTGGCGGCAGACCACCCCCCGGGCCCTGCCTTCATGGACGATCAGGTCGAGCATGTCGCGGCGGCAGAGCAACTCCACCCGCCCGGCGGCCACCTGGCGCAGCATCGACTGGTAAGCGCCGTAGAGCAACTGCTGGCCCGTCTGGCCGCGGGCGTAGAAGGTGCGGCTCACCAGGGCGCCGCCGAAGCTGCGGTTGGCGAGGGTGCCCCCGTACTCCCGGGCGAAGGGCACCCCCTGGGCCACGCACTGGTCGATGATCGCGCCGCTGATCTCGGCCAGCCGGTGGCAGCCGGCTTCCCGGGCGCGGAAATCGCCGCCCTTCACCGTGTCGCGGAACAGGCGCTCGACGCTGTCGCCGTCGTTGGCGTAGTTGCGGGCGGCGTTGATGCCCCCCTGGGCCGCCACCGAATGGGCCCGCCGGGGGCTGTCGTGGTACGTGAGCACCTGCACCCGGTAGCCCTGCTCGGCGAGGCTGGCGGCAGCCGAGGCCCCTGCCAGGCCACTGCCCACCACCAGGATCCGCAACCGCTGCTTGCGGTTGGGGCTGATCAGCGGCAGGCTCTCCCGGCACCGCTGCCAGGCGGTGGCGACGGGGCCATCGGGCAGGCGCGGATCCAGCGGCATCGGCGTGCTCATCGGCCGGCCAGGAGGGGAACCGCGGGCCGCAGCACCAAGGCGATCGGGACCAGGGTGAAGCCCGCCCCCAGCAGCAGGGCCAGGCCCCTGCCCCCCAGCCGCAGGGCGGCGGCATTGGCTGGCTCCAGCAGCCCCAGCCGGCGCATGGCGCTCTCGCCGCCGTGGATAAGGTGCAGACCCACCGCCACCCCGGCGGCGCCGTAGAGGGCCAGGCACCAGGGCGACGCCAGCACCTCCAGCACGGCGGCCAGCTCAGCCCCCGCCGCAGGGCGAGGCCAGCGCAGCTGGGCCAGGTGCAGGACGAGAAAGACGAGCAGCAGCGAGCCGCTCCACGGGATGGCCCGGCCCGCCAGGGCCGCCACCGGCTCCCAGGGCCCCTGGCGGCGGCTGCGCAGCGGGCCGGCCACCGGGCCGCGGGCCTGGCGATTGCGCAGGGCCCGATGCAGCGACAGCAGGGGATGGCCCAGGGCGGCCGCCAGCAGGGCGACCTCCAGCCAGGGAAGCCAGCCCTGCCGGTGCAGGGAGGCGGCATAGGTCTCGAACGACGCCGGATCGACCAGGGCCAGCAGCACGCCACCGAGGTGGACGGCGAGGAACAGCACGAGCGCCAGCCCGCTGACGGCGATCCAGAATCCGATGATCATTCAGCTGCGGGTCAGCACCCCTGGAGGCAAGGTGGCAGAAGGCATCGGGGGAATGGGCCGGTGCGGGGTTCTGGGCCGCAGGAAGCCGGGCGGGGCGCCCCCATGAAGCGGTCCGACCAGTCACCCCTGGTGAGCGTCATCGTACCCAACTTCAACCACGGGGCCTTTCTGGGGGAGCGGCAGCCTGCTGGCGTACAGCCGCAGCACCGCGATCGATGCCGGCGACTGGCTGGTCTGGAGCCACGACCGGATCACCCGCAGCACCGCCTGCCGCGGCCACCAGCGGTGGCTGGGACTGGATTCTCTACGAATGCCTCTGGCGCTACCGGCCATCGCTTGCCGAGGAGCTGCTGATCCGGATCCTGCACGCCACCCTGCGCCTGGGGTTGTACGCGCGGCGGATGCAGTCACCGCCGCTGCGCCACCGCTACCTGCGCTGGCCCACCGGCTGAGGCGACAGCACCGGGCCGGCACGGTTGCCGCGACTATCTTTTGGCCCAAAGCCCTGGGTGGGCCTTTCGCGTCGCCTTTGCCCACGACAGCCAGGCGTATGGCATCAGCGCCGTCACCACCAGGGTGCTGGGGTTGGCGCCACGACTGGCGGCCGACGGCGTCAGCGTCGCCATCCATTTCGTGATCGCCCCGGAGAAGAAGGCTGCGGAGGCCACCGTGCAGGGAGAGCTGAACCGGCGCTGTTCGCGACGCTGCGGCGCCAGGGCATCGAGGTGGACGCCACGCCCAGGCGGGCCGCTGGGGGCTGCCCTGGGCGCTCGCCCTGCAGTCGGATGACCCCGACGACTGGGCGACCGTGGCGGCCTTCGGGGGGTCCCGCCAGGGCAGCGTGCTCGTCTGCGTGTCCCGCCACATCCGCGAGGCCTGCATCGCCAGGGACATCGATCGGCGGGCCCGGGTGATTCCCTACGGCGTCCAGGAGCCGGCGACGGCAACGGACTTCCGCGCCGATCCCTTCAGGGTGGTGTTCAGCGGCAGGATCCGGGAGCACCAGAAACGCGCTTCGCTGTTGATCCGGACGCTGATCCAGGCCTGCTGTTCGGAGTCCTCCAGCCGCGCCACCCTGATCGGCGATGGCGCACCGGCCTGCTGGTGTCGGAGGATCCCGACGAAGCCGCCGCTGCCCTGCGGCGGCTCCTGCCCTCCTTCCATCGGGAGTGCTGGGCCCTCGCCGGGAGGGGAGACCCCGGCATGGGAGGGTGCAGGGATCCCCGGCGCCCGGCCGTGCGACTCTCGCGCCCCTCCACCCTCCTCTGCGCCTTTCTGACGCTGCTGAACGACCGGCTGGGGGAGAGCATCGTCTTCCCGCTGCTGCCGTTCCTGCTGGCGGACTTCACCACGGACGGGCGCACCCTCGGCCTGCTGGCCGGCAGCTACGCGATCGCCCAGTTCACCTTCACCCCCCTGATCGGGGCCCTCAGCGACCGCTACGGCCGCAAGCCCGTGATCACCGCCTGCGTGGCCGGCTCGGTGCTGGGCCTGGGGATGTTCGCCTTCACCGTGATCCTGCCCTGGAGCCGCGTCTGGCCCGGGTCCGCCGCCGCCGGCCTGCCCCTGGCCCTGCTGTTCGCCGCCCGCCTGATCGACGGGGTGAGCGGCGGCACCGCGGCCACCGCCGCGGCCGTCCTGGCCGACATCACACCGCCGGAACGGCGGGCCCGGGCCTTCGGCCTCATCGGCGTGGCCTTCGGCCTCGGGTTCATCCTCGGCCCGGCCCTGGGCGGCCTGCTGGGTCGCATCAACGTGAGCCTGCCGCTGCTGCTCGCCGTGGGCTTCGCCGGGCTCAACCTGGTGGTGGTGGTGACCCTGCTGCCGGAAACCCACCCGCCCCACGAGCGGCTGCCCCTGCCCCGGGTCTGGGAGCTGCAGCCCTTCGGCCAGCTGCAGCGGGTGTTCGCCGATCCGAGGGTGCGCCGCCTCTGCGCCGCCTTCTTCCTGTTCTTCCTGGGGTTCAGCGGTTTCACCGCCCTGCTGGTCCTGTACTTCAAGCAGGCCTTCGGCTGGGGCCCGGGCCTGTCGGCCGGCGCCTTCCTGGTGGTGGGCGTGGTGGCCACGGTGGTGCAGGGGGGCCTGATCGGTCCGCTGGTGCAGCGACTGGGGGAGTGGCGCCTCACCCAGATCGGCCTGGCCTGCGTCATGGCGGGCTTCCTGCTGGTGCCCCTGGCGGATCAGGGCAACGCCGTGCCCCTGGTGTTCACGGCGGTGGCGATCCTGGCCCTGGGCACCGGCCTGGTGACGCCGAGCCTGCGCAGCCTGGTGTCACGGCGCCTCTCCGACAGCGGCCAGGGCGCCGCCCTGGGCAGCCTGCAGGGACTGCAGAGCCTGGCCAGCTTTGTCGGCCCGCCCCTGGCGGGGCTGGCCTACGAGACCATCGGCCGCCGCAGCCCCTTCTGGCTGGGGATCCTGCTGATGGCCGTCGTGGTGTGGCTGGTGGCGGCGGGATCCCAGCGTCAAGCAGAGGCGACACCCTGAGGGCGGGATCGCCATTGCTACGTTGCCGTCTCTTATGTCCGCGGGGCCCCGCCGTATGTCGTCGCAGCCGGTCGTCGCTCCCGATCTCTACATCAACCGCGAGCTCAGTTGGATCGACTTCAACCATCGGGTGCTGGCCCTGGCGCTCGATGAGCACACGCCGCTGCTGGAGCAGGCCAAGTTCAGCGCCATCTTCAGCAACAACCTCGATGAGTTCTTCATGGTGCGGGTGGCTTCGCTGAAGTCGCAGCTGGAAGCGGGGGTCACCAGCCGCAGCGACGACGGCCTGACACCCCAGGAGCAGCTGGAGGCGATCCGGACGAAGCTGCGGCCCCTGCTGGAGGTGCAGCAGCAGCACTACCGCCATTCCCTCAAGACCCATCTGGCCGAGTACGGGGTCCAGCTGCTCGACTACCTGCGGCTCAACGAGGCCCAGAAGGCCTGGGCCGACGACTACTTCCGCAAGGCGATCTTTCCGGTGCTCACCCCCCTGGCGGTGGACCCGGCCCACCCGTTCCCGTTCCTGAGCAACCTGAGCCTCAATGTGGCGGCCCTGATCCGCGACCCGGACACGGGGCGCCAGCAGTTCGCCCGGGTGAAGGTGCCCCAGAAGATCCTGCCGCGCTTCGTGCCGATCCCCACCGAGCTGAGCGGCGTCGTGCCCACACCGGGCTACACGGCGGTGCCGCTCGAGCAGCTGGTGGCCTTCAACCTGCGCTGGCTGTTCCCTGGCATGACCATCGAGGGGCACTACTTCTTCCGGATCACCCGGGACGCCGACCTGGAGTTGCGGGACCTGGAGGCCGACGACCTGATGGAGGCCCTCCAGGAGGGCCTGCGCAAGCGTCGGGTGGGCGGCGAGGTGGTGCGGGTCGAGGTGGCCGACGAGATGCCCGAGGAGGTGGTGCACCTGCTGATGGAGGGCACCGACGTGGAGCCGGCGGACGTCTATCGCACCAACGGCCCCCTGGGCCTCGACGACCTGATGAGCCTGCTGGCCATCCCCCTCAGCCAGCTGCGGGACGCCCCCCACAAGGGACGCACGGCCCCCGCCCTGGTGCGGGCCCAGCGCAGCCAGCTGGAGGACGGTTCGATCAAGCAGGAGGAGTTCGAGAGCATCTTCTCGGTTCTGCGGCGGGGTGATGTGCTGCTGCACCATCCCTTCGACCTGTTCTCCACCTCGGTGGAGGAATTCCTCAGCCAGGCCGCCGC
>CAZBMT010000185.1:0-5625 GCA_964492645.1 uncultured Cyanobium sp.
AGGAGGAGCTGGTGGCCGGCTACCAGACCGAGTACTCCGGCATGAAGTTCGCCCTGTTCTACCTGGGCAGCTACATCAACCTGGTGCTCTCGGCCCTGCTGGTCTCGGTCCTGTACCTGGGCGGCTGGAGTTTTCCTGTGCCGGTCGAGTGGATCACCGGCTGGCTCGGTGTCTCCCCCGACGCCCCCCTGGTCCAGGTGATCACCGGCTCGATCGGCATCGTCAGCACGATTCTCAAGGCCTACCTGCTGGTGTTCTTCGCGATCCTGCTGCGCTGGACCACCCCACGGGTGCGGATCGACCAGCTTCTGGACCTCGGCTGGAAGTTCCTGCTGCCCATCGCCCTGGTCAACCTGCTGGTCACCGCCGGCCTCAAGCTGGCCTTCCCGGTCGCCTTCGGCGGCTGAACCCGTTCTCCGGATACCAACACAGCGGCCCCCACCGGGCCATCATGGTCCCCATCCCGTAACCCCCCACGCCCCAGCCATGTTCGGGTTCCTCAAGCAAGTCGGTGACTACACCCGGGAGGCGGTGAGCGCGGCCCAGACGATGACCCAGGGGCTGGCGGTCACCTTCGATCACCTGCGCCGGCGGCCGATCACGGTCCAGTACCCCTACGAGAAGCTGATCCCCTCCGAGCGCTACCGGGGCCGGATCCACTATGAACTCGACAAGTGCATCTCCTGCGAGGTGTGCGTGAGGGTCTGCCCCATCAACCTTCCGGTGGTGGACTGGGTGATGAACAAGGCCACCAAGAAGAAGGAGCTGCGCAACTACTCGATCGATTTCGGGGTGTGCATCTTCTGCGGCAACTGCGTCGAGTACTGCCCCACCAACTGCCTCTCCATGACCGAGGAGTACGAGCTGGCGGCCTTCGATCGCCACAGCCTCAACTACGACAACGTCGCCCTGGGCCGCCTGCCCACCAGCGTCACCTCCGACCCGGCAGTGTTCGCCCTGCGGGAACTGGCCTACCTTCCCAAGGGCGCCTTGGATCCCCACGGCGTTCCCGCCAGCGAGCCCCGGGCCGGCCAGCTGCCGTCCCAGGTGCTGGAAACCCTCCCTCCCGACAGCAACGCCGCCTCCTGATGTCGATCGCCTCCACCACCCAGCAGATCTGTTTCCTGGTGCTTTCGGCCACCACGGTGATCGGCTCCCTGGGTGTTGTCCTGCTTCCCAACATCGTCTATTCCGCCTTCCTGCTCGGCGGCGTCTTCCTCTCGGTGGCCGGCCTCTACCTGCTGCTCAACGCCAGCTTCGTCGCGGCCGCCCAGATCCTCGTCTACGTCGGGGCGGTCAATGTCCTGATCCTGTTCGCGATCATGCTCGTGAACAAGAAGGAAACCCTCGCCGCGATCCCCGGCCTGGTGGTCCGCCGTCTCCTCTCCGGCGCCGTCTGCGCCGGTCTCTTCGCCCTGCTGCTGCGGGTGGCGTTCACCACCCCCTGGGCGCTGCCCGGTCCGACGCCGGTCGGCGAAGAAGCCACCATCCGGATCGGCGAGCATCTCTTCACCGACTATCTCCTGCCCTTCGAGCTGGCGTCGGTGCTGCTGCTGATGGCCATGATCGGGGCCATCGTCCTGGCCCGCCGCGACGTCTTCAGCACCGATGTCATCACCGGTGAGCCGGCCGACCAGGGTCTGATCGAGAAGGATCGCACCCCCCTGCTGATCGAGACGTCTGCCAACGCCCCCACCCTGCTCACCAAGCCATGATCTCCGACGCCGCCTCCCCGATCCCCCTCGAGGGCTTTCTCGCCGTCGCGGCCATGCTGTTCTGCGTCGGTGTCTGGGGGCTGATCAACAGCCGCAATGCCGTGCGGGTGCTGATGAGCATCGAGCTGATGCTCAACGCCGTCAACATCAACCTGATGGCCTTCTCCAATTACCTCGATGGTCAGCTGATCCGGGGCCAGGTTTTTGCGATCTTTGTGATCACCGTGGCGGCGGCCGAGGCGGCCGTCGGTCTGGCCATCCTCCTGTCGCTCTATCGCAACCGCGAAACCGTCGACATGGAGCGCTTCAACCTGCTGCGCTGGTAGCGGTGCCACCCTCACCGGCTTCCGCCCATGCGGCTTGAGAGGGTCTGGCTGATCCTTCGCAAGGGCAGCCAGGCGGCCCAGCGCCAGGCCCGTCGCTGTGCCCAGGACCTGCGCTCCCAGGGGGCCATCGTCACCACCGCCGTCAGCGGGCTGGGCCTGAACCCTTTTCCTGGGCTGCTGGCCACCGAGGCCGAACTGCCCGATCTGGCCGTCGTACTCGGCGGAGACGGCACCGTTCTGGCTGCGGCCCGTCACCTGGCCAGCTACGGGGTGCCGGTGCTCAGCTTCAACGTCGGCGGCCACCTGGGCTTCCTCACCCATGAGCGGCGCCTGCTCAGGCTCCAGGGCGACGGCCACGGAGAACCAGGCGGCCATGATCCGGACGACACTCTCTGGCAGCGGCTCCGGGACGACCGCTTCGCGATCGAGAGGCGCATGATGCTGGAGGCCCGGGTCGACCGGGGCGACGGCGTGCCCCAGGAGGGGGACGGGGCCTCCGACGACGACCTCAGCGGCGTCGGAGATGGCCCCCACACGGCCCTCAACGACTTCTACTTCCGCCCCGCCCTCGACGAGCTCTCCCCCACCTGCATGCTCGAGCTCGAGATCGACGGGGAGGTGGTGGACCAGTACCGTGGCGACGGCCTGATCATCGCCACCCCCACCGGCTCCACGGGCTATGCGATGGCGGCGGGGGGGCCGATCCTTCACCCCGGCATCGAGGCGATCGTGGTCACGCCGATCTGCCCGATGAGCCTCTCCAGCAGGGCCGTGGTGGTCCCGCCCGGCTCCAGGCTGACGGTGTGGCCCCTGGGGGAGGCCAGCCGGCGGGTGAAGCTCTGGAAGGACGGGGCCCATGCCACCGTGCTGGAGTCCGGGGACCGCTGCGTCCTGCAGCGGGGCCGCCATCCGGTCCTGATGCTCCAGCTCGAGCAGAGCCCTTCGTACTACAGCACCCTCACCCACAAGCTCCACTGGGCCGGCAGCCTCACAGCCGTCGAGCCATCCCGCAACTGATCCGCGCGTCCCCCCTCGCATCACCCCCATGGCCCTGGAGATCGAGCGTCGCTTCCTCGTGGGCAGTGACCTGTGGCGCCCCCATGCGCTCCGGGAGACGATGATCCGCCAGGGGTACCTGGCCAGCGGCAGGGAGGGCCTCACCCTGCGGGTGCGGCTCGCCCATCCCCCGCAGGACCCGATGGCGGCCTTCCTCACCCTCAAGCTGCCGGTGGCTGGCGAGGCCCTGACACGTGAGGAGTACGAGTACCCCATTCCGGCCAGTGACGCCGAGGCCCTGCTGGAGCGGTGCGCGGATCGCCTCGGCAAGACCCGGTTTGATCTGGATCTGCCCGGCGGCGACTGGGTTCTGGATGTGTTCGAGGGCGCCAATGCGCCCCTGGTGGTGGCGGAGGTGGAACTGGAGCGCGCCGACCAGCCGGTGACCGTTCCCCCCTGGTGCGCCAGGGAGATCACCGGCCGCCGCGAGCTCAGCAATGCTGCCCTGGCCAGCTGTCCCCTGGCGATGTGGCCGGAGGCCGAGCGGCGGGCGCTGCTGGCCGAGGCCCGCTGAGTGGCGTCCCCCTGCCAGGACTGCTCAGGGGGGGCCTGGGGCGTCGTCGGGGGGAAGGGCGCAGCAGTTGAAACCGTCACGGCAGATCTTGCCGTGGTCCATGGCCCAGTTCAGCAGGGCCACCCGGTTCTTGGCGCCGGTCTTGGTGAAGATGTTGCTGACATGGTTGTCGACCGTGCGCTTGCTGATGGTGAGCTGGCCGGCGATCTCGAGGTTGGTCAGTCCGGAGGCCACCAGCTCGATGATCTCGATTTCCCGCTCTGACAACTCGCTGCGTGGATGGATCATGGGCCGCTCCAGGGACGGGGATGGGGACAGGGAGCTGGCAGCCGCCATGGACCTGCGCTCAGCCATCGGCTCTTCGGCCAGGGCTGATTCACTCTAGGCAGCGGCTGCTCCATGATGCCCCTGTCTTGGAGATGGCCGTTGCAGCTTCGACAGGCTCTGGCGGACGGGCGGTTCGCCGTGACGGCGGAGGTGACACCGCCCCGGGGGGGCGATCCCGGTCGCACCCTTGAGGCCGCCACGGCGCTGCGGGGTCTGGTGCATGCGGTCAACGTCACCGACGGCAGCCGGGCCGTGATGCGGATGAGCAGCCTGGCGGTGTGCCGTCTGCTGCTGGAGGCCGGCATCGAGCCGGTGCTGCAGATGACCTGCCGCGACCGGAATCGCATCGCCCTGCAGGCCGATCTGCTCGGCGCCCACGCCCTTGGCATCCGCAACCTGCTCTGCCTCACCGGTGACCCGGTCCGCGCCGGTGACCAGCCCGGGGTCCGAGCGGTGAACGAGCTGGAGGCGGTGCGGCTGCTGCAGCTGGTGCGGGGCCTCAACGCCGGCGAGGATCCGGTCAAGGGGGAACTGCCGGACGGGGCCACGACCCTCTTCCCCGGCGCCGCCGCCGATCCCCAGTCACCCAGCTGGAGCGGGCTGCTCTCCAGGGTGCGCCGCAAGCAGGCGGCGGGCGCCCGCTTCCTCCAGACCCAGATGGTGATGGATGCGGACGCCCTGCGCCGCTTCGTGGAGGAGATCACCGGCCCCCTCGGACTGCCGGTGCTGGCCGGGGTGTTTCTGCTCAAGTCGGCCCGCAATGCGGAGTTCATCAACCGCGTCGTGCCGGGGGCCTGTATCCCCCAGTCCCTGATCGACCGGCTTGCCGCAGCGGCCGATCCGGCGGCGGAGGGGGTGGCGATCGCCGCCGAACAGGTGGCCACCTACCGCGCCATCGCCCAGGGGGTGCACCTGATGGCCATCAAGGCCGAACACCGCATTCCCCAGATCCTGCGGTTGGCGGGCCTAGGAGGCGCCGCTGGCGGCGAGGTCGGTGCCGAGCAGTTCGGCCATGGCTTTCTGCTGCGGTGAGGGGGTGCCGACGTCCTGACGGCGGGAATCGGTGATCAGCCAGTCAAGGGCGGCCTCCTGGAGGTCGAAGTGGTCACCGTTGCGGTCGACGCAGTAGCGGCCATAGACCAGCTTCTCGACCAGCTGGACCCCGGGGCCGATCCGGGAGTAGTCGAAGATGATTGAGTTGTCGATCGTGGCGCCTTCGCAGATGTGGCAGCTCGGCCCGATCATGGCTGGCCCGATGATCGTGACCCCGTTCTCGATGCGGGTCATGCCGCCCACGAAGATCGGCCCCTCGACGTGGATCCGGTCCCAGTCGGCCGCCACGTTGAGGCCGGCGTAGATGCCGGGACGCACCTGCTTGCCGGGAATCTGCACCTGGCGGACGTCCCCCTGGAGAACACTGCGGATCGCCTGCCAGTAATCCGGCACCTTGCCGATGTCGACCCACTCGAACTCCATGGGCAGGGCATAGAAAGGGGCCCCGGATTCCACCAGCCTGGGGAACAGATCGGCGGCGATGTCGAAGGGTTCGCCGCTGGGGACGAAGTCCAGGACCTGCGGCTCGAAGATGTAGATGCCGGTGTTGATCATGTCGCTGGCGGCCTCCTCGACCGTCGGCTTCTCCTGGAAGGAGAGCACCCGCCCGCCCTCGTCGGTCACCACCACCCCG
>CAZBMT010000186.1:0-5601 GCA_964492645.1 uncultured Cyanobium sp.
GCGCAACCCCAACCCCTCGGCGTTCAAGAGCTTCCGCAAGGGGGTGAACGAGCTGAGGGAGGAGGGGGCCGTGCAGGTGCTCTACGACACCGACCCCAGCAAGCGGGACCCGATCCTGGCGGCGGTGGGCCAGCTGCAGCTGGAGGTGGTGCAGTACCGGCTGGAGAACGAGTACGGCGTCACCAGCCGCCTCGAACCGCTCGAATTCAGCGTCGCCCGCTGGGTGAGCGGCGGCTGGCCGGCCCTCGAGCGGGTGGGGCGGCTGTTCAACTGCAAGACGGTGCGGGACGCCTGGGACCGGCCGGTGCTGCTGTTCCGCAACGACTGGAATCTGCACCAGCTGCAGGAGGACCATCCCGAGCTGGAGCTGCACGGGGTGGCGCCGGTGGTGAGCGGGGTGGAGCCGATCGCCCTCTGAGCCCGGGGCGGCGTTGAGGCCGGCGCGGGGGAGACCCCTGCCTCGCGTCATGCCGCCGGAGGGGGCAGAATGAAGCAACAAATCGTCATGCCGTAACGGACGGTCACTGCGATGCCTCGATCCGTGACGCCATTCCCGCTCTGGCTGGTCCGTCCCCGCAGCGACGGGGGCAGTGATTACGTCAGCTTCCAGCCCTCCCAGGGGGCCGTGGAGATGCGCGAAGGCAGCCACCTGCCTCCGCAGATGCCCCTGCTCAAGCGGCGCCGGTCCCTGGCCGTCGAGGAGGCCGAGGCCTGCCGTCGCCGACTGCAACAGGAAGCCGGATATCACCGCAGTGAACCGCTTTTTTAGCCCTGGCTCGATACGCTCGGTGGTATGAACCAAGGACCCGCCCAGCCCCACCCGGCCCCCGACGCCTCCGATCCGTACGAGCGGCTGGGCGTTGCTCCCGATGCCTCCTTCGACACCGTCCAGGAGGCCAAGCTTGAGCGGCTCAGGGAGGCCGGCGATGATCCGACGGTGCGCTCCCGCATCGAGGCCGCCTACGACGCCGTGCTGATGGATCGGCTCAAGGAACGCCAGCAGGGCCGGGTGAGCAGCGCCGCCCGTTCCGCCTCCCAGAGGGAACAGGCCTCACCCCCTCCGAGCCGGCCGGCCCTTTCGGCCCTGCCCAGCCTGCCCCAGCTTCCCCCTTCGCGCTTGCCGCGACCCAGCGTTTCCCTGCCCCGGCTTGGGCTGGCCGGCGGCCGTGAGTTGTGGTTTCCCCTGGCGGCGGATGGGGTGCTGCTGGTGCTGCTCGTGCTGATGCCCGGCGCCGCCCCCGAACTGCTCACAGCCCTGGCAACAGGCGTCACCCTGCTCAACCTGCAACGTCGCAACGGCCGTTTCCTGGCGGCGGTGGGCTGGTCCTTCGCCCTGCTCTGCCTGGGTCTGGTCCTCGGCGGCCTGCTGGCCGGCGGGGCGGGGGCTTCCCTCAGCCAGGTCCTGCCCGTCTCCACCCTGCAGCTGCAGAGCATCCCCGCCATCCTGCTGCTGCTGCTCGGAGCCCTGCTGATCGCCTGAGCCCAGAGGCCAGTGCTTCAGGCCACGGCGGCCAGTTCGTCGATCAGCACCTGCAATTCCTCGGGCCCCACCCTGTACACCTCGCTGCAGAAATGGCAGGTGAGTTCCGCCTGGCCATCCTCGCTGAGCATGGCGCTCAGTTCATCACGGCCAAGGAGCCGCAGGGCGCTGACGCTGCGGTGGCGGCTGCAGGGACAGTGGAAGTGCACCGGCTGCTCGATCGGAGCCGCCTCCAGGGGCTGGGGATCGAGGTCCGGAAAGATGTCCTCCAGGAGGGCCTCGAGCTCGTGGGCATGGGAGGCGAGCCGCTGACTGAAGCCGGTGATCTCCCGGCAGCGCTCCTCCAGCAGGGCCACCAGGGCCGGCTCCCGCGCCGCCTTCGGCAGCACCTGCACGAGCACCCCACCGGCGCAGCGCACCCCGGAACTGTCGATCGTCTCCCCCACGAACAGGGCCGAGGGGGTCTGCTCGGAGTGGAGCAGGTAGGAGGCCACGTCCTCGCCGATCCCGCCGCTGACCAGCTCCACAGTGCTGCTGAAGGGTTCTCCCTCGCCCCGGTCCCGAACCACGTGCAGGTAACCGGTGCCGGTGGCGCGGCGGAAGTCGAAGCGGTGCCCACCGGCGGCGTCGGGGAGCAGATCGAGCTCCAGGTCGGGCCGGCCCACGTAGCCCCGCACACTGCCGTCCCGGCCCGCATCCACCATCAGGCCCCGCAGGGGCCCGTCGGACTGGATGCGCAGGTTGACGCGCCCGTGGGCCACCTTCATCGAGCTGGCCAGCAGCAGCCCCGCCGTCATGGCGCGGCCCAGCAGGGCCGTGGTGAGAAAGGAGAGTCCGTGGCGTTCGCATGCCATGCGGGTGGCCGCGGTGGTGGTGACCGCCACCATGCGGATGCCGCCACCGGCACCGGTGGCCCTCAGCAGGCTGTCTCCCATGAACCGTCCCCCCATCAGGCCGTCCCCCACCATCAGCTCGTCATCGTAAGGAGACGGATCGCGGCGCCTCCAGGAGGGGCCCCAGGGTGCCGTCCTCCAGCCGCCAGCCCTGATCGATCACACCCCGGAACAGCTCGGGCTCATGGGTCACCACCAGCAGGGCCCGCTCCCGGGCCAGCTCCGCCAGCAGTTGCAGCACCTCCTCCCGCACGGTCCAGTCGAGGCCGGCGGTGGGCTCGTCCAGCAGCAGCACCCGGGCATCGCGCACCAGCTGGACCGCCAGCGCCAGGCGGCGCTGCTGGCCGCCGCTGAGCCGCTCGGGAGCCTGCTGCAGCGAGAGGTGGCCGAGACCCACCTGCTCCAGCACCGCTTCGGCCTTCTCGGCGGTGAGGCGCCGCTGGCCCAGCTTCAGCTCCTGGCCCACCGTGAGGCCGAGGAAATGGCGTTCCGGGAACTGGAACACCAGCCCGCACAGCCAGCGGCGCTGGCGGCTGCTGAGGGCCTCCCCCTGCCAGAGGATGCGGCCGGCGTCGGGTTCGGCCAGGCCGCAGAGCACCTCCAGCAGGGTGGTCTTGCCGCTGCCGCTGCGGCCGGCCACCAGGGCCGGGGCTCCCACCGACAGCTGCAGGGACACGTCATGCAGCACCGGCGCGGCCGCCGTGGCGGGGTGGTAGCGAAGACCGATGGCGTCGAGCATCCCACCAGCATGCCGTCCGGCGCTGCGGCGCCGCAGCCGTGGAACGTGTTGGATGGGGGGACACGCGCGCCGTCTTCCCCTTCTCCATGGATGTCCGATTTCGCGAAGTGGACCCGTTCAACTGCTGGATCTGGCTGCACTTCGCCGACCAGCCAGGCAGTGCCGAGCGGGGCTATGTCGAAACGGCCTTCGACAGCTGGTTTTTCCTCGGCAAGCTGGGCGGCTTCAATGCCGAGAACCTCCAGACCCACGAGGGGGGTGTGGACCTGGGCTGGCTTGCCTACGACAGCGAATCCGCCGAACGCTGCCTGCCGGCGCTGATGCACAACATGGGGACGATGGAATACCAGGACGACTGGGCCCGCTGCTGGGTCGACCTGGGCACCAGCGATGCCCTGGCCCTCGATGTGCTGATCAACGCCCTGCGCCAGCTTGACAACGACGTTCTCGAGATCACCGAACTGGTGATCGGCGGCCTCAACGAGGACTGGCCGATCGACGAAGAGCCCGATAGTCCGTTCTCCGCAGTCTGATGGGGCGGGAGCTGCGCCGGCTGCTGATCGCCCCGGAGCGGATCGCCGCCCTCTCGGCCAGGGGCCCTGACCAGGGCCGGCTGGCCCTGGAGCCCCAGGAGCGCCACTACCTGGAGCGGGTGCTGCGTTACCGCCCCGGCGATCGCCTCGCCCTGGTTGACGGCATCGGCGGACTCTGGACGGCGGTGCTCGACCAGGAGCAGCGCCTGCGGCTGGAGCAGGCCCCGGAGACGCCGCTGCTGCGGCAGGGGCCACCCGGCCCAGCCCTGGAGCTCGCCATGGCCGTGCCGAGGCGGGAGGCGGATCTGGTCTGGCGCATGGGCACCGAGCTGGGGGCCGACCGGCTCCAGCCCCTGCTGGCCGAGCGTGGTGCCCCTGGCGAGCGCTGTCCGCTCGATCGCTGGCAGGGAATCGTGCGGGAGGCCACCGAGCAGTGCGAACGGCTCTGGCATCCGGTGCTGGAGGCCCCCCGGCCGGCCGGGGAGTGGCTGGCCCAGCCCGTGGCAGGAATCGCCCTGCTGGCCACTACGCGGCGTCAGAGGCTGCCCCTCTGCAGCCAGCGGCTGCGGGAGCTGGCCGAAGGGGTCGGTGAGGGATCGGGTGGCAGGGACCTGAAGAACGGCCTGCGGCTGGCGATCGGTCCGGAAGGGGGCTGGAGCCCCCGGGAGGAGGAGCGGGCAGAGGCGGCGGGCTGGCAGCCGGTGAGCCTGGGTCCGACGATCCTGCGAACGGCCACCGCCGCCGTGGCCGGCCTTGCCGTGCTGGCCGACTGGCGGGCGCTCAGGAGCGCATCATCCCAGCGGCCATCTCCTTGAACACGCCGAGATTGGCCCCGGGCTTGCGGCGTTTCATCGGGGTGGCCCCACCGGCGGTGACGCACTCCGGGGCGAAGGTGGCCAGCGACGGGGCAGGCCGCAGCGCCTCGGCGGCGGCCAGCTCGGCGGCGATCGCCTCGGCGGTGGTGAGGCTGGAGACGGGCTGGGGGGTGGGCTCGGCAACCGGGGAGGCAGCGGCCTCAGGAGCCGGCTTGGCCTCGTCCCTGGGGGGGGCCACCACGGCCGGGGGCTGGTTGCCTTCGCCGCCGCCCAGATCGAGGAAGAACTTGGGTCGTTTGAAGACCATGCGCAGCACCGCCGGATGCAGGGATTATCCGCCGAAGCCGACGCCCCGCAGCGCCTGGCTTAGATCTGTGCAACACAACCCTGCCCCGCCATGCCGCCGCTGCCGCCCCAGGACGCCCTGCACTGGCTGGCGGCTCTGGCGATCAACGGGCTGCTGATCGGCCTGGCCCAGCGCCTGCCCCTGCTCACCAGGGCGGGCTGGGTCCATGCCGGCGTGCTCGGCACCCTGCTCTGGGGAAGCCTGGGCTGGCGCGGCTGGCTGGCGGTCGTTGTGTATCTGGTCCTGGGGAGCGGGGTGACGAAGCTGGGCTTCCAGCGCAAGCGGGAGCTGGGGCTGGCCGAGGGCCGCGGGGGGCGCAGGGGGCCGGAGAACGTCTGGGGCTCCGCCCTGGTGGGAACGCTCCTGGCCCTGCTGGCCTGCCGGGCGCCGGTGGCCACGGTGCCGCTGCTGCTGGCCGGCTTCGCCGCCAGCTTCGCCGCCAAGCTCGCCGACACCTTCGGCAGCGAGGTCGGCAAGCGCTGGGGCCGCCGCACGGTGCTGATCACCAGCCTGCGGCCGGTGCCCCCCGGCACCGAGGGGGCGATCAGCCTGGAGGGCACGGCCGCCAGCCTCCTGGGCAGCGCCCTGATGACCCTGGCCATGGGGGCCCTGGGGGTGATCGACGGCTGGCGGCTGCTGGCCCTGGTGGGCGGCGTCGGATTGGTGGCCACCCTGGCCGAAAGCGTGCTGGGAGCCACCCTGCAGCGGCACTGGCGCTGGCTGAGCAATGAGGTGGTCAACGGGCTCCAGACCCTGCTGGCGGCCCTGCTGGCGATGGCGCTGGTGCCGTGGCTG
>CAZBMT010000187.1:0-3268 GCA_964492645.1 uncultured Cyanobium sp.
CACCCTCTCCGTTTCTGCAGGCCTGGCGTGGGAGCGTCAGGAATGGAACAGCAGCACCAGGCCGGATTTCACCTGGTGAAACTCCCTTTCCTCCCGGCTGAGGTCGAGTCCCACCTGCAGCCCCTCCTTGAGCGCCACATCGAAGGGCGGTGCCGGCGGTGGCTTGCCGTCACACCAGAGCGCAGCGATGCCCACGGAGGTGGCATGCCAGCGGAAGCAGGGTGTGGTCCCGATGGAAGGCTCCTGCAGGGCGTCTTCGAGAAGCTCGCGGATCGCCATCGTGTCCCGGCTCTCGCCATCCCAGTCGTCGCCTTAGCTTCGGCAGAGAGCCCGGCCAGGGCAATCGGCTGAGAGTTTTCGTGATACTGGCGCCTACGGTGCCTGGCATGGAGGCCTTCCCCAGCCCTGTCGCCCTCGTTCACGAGTGGTTCACCCCCCGTTCGGTGGGTGGGTCCGAGCAGGTGGTCATGGAGCTCGACCGGCTCGTGGGCGGCCGCGGATCGCCCCCGACCCTGTTCGCCCTGGTGGATGGCGAGAGTGCCTCAGCAGACAGTTGGCTGGCCGGCCGCCGGGTCCGCACCAGCTTCATCCAGCGGCTGCCCTGGGGGGTGAGTCACGTGCAGCAGTACCTGCCGCTGCTGCCCCTGGCGATCGAGCAACTCGACCTTTCCGGCCATCCCCTCGTGATCAGCAGCAGCCATCTGGTGGCCAAAGGGGTGCTCACCGGCCCGGACCAGCTGCACGTCAGCTATGTGCACACCCCGGCCCGTTACGCCTGGGACCAGATGCATGCCTACCTGGAGCGCTCGGCCCTGGCCCGCGGGCCCCTGGGTCCCCTGGTGCGGCTGCAGCTGCATCAGCTGCGTCAGTGGGACGTGGTCAGCAGCGCCCGGGTGGATGCCCTGGTGGCCAATTCCCGCTTCACCGCCCGCCGCATCCGTTGTTTCTGGCGCCGGCACGCCCACGTGCTGGCGCCCCCCGTGGCGGTGGAGCGCTTCCGCTGGGATCAGCCCCGGGATGAGGTGTACGTCAGCCTCTGCCGGCTGGTGCCCAACAAGCGGGTGGATGTGGTGGTGGAGGCCTTCAACCGCACCGGTCTGCCGCTGGTGGTGCTCGGTGACGGCCCGGAACGGCGGCGGCTGGAGGCGATGGCGGGGCCCCAGGTGCGCTTCCTCGGCCGCCTGTCGGATCAGGAGACCGCCGCCTGGCTGGAGCGGGCCCGGGCCTATGTGTACGCCGGCCTGGAGGATTTCGGCATTGCGCCGGTGGAAGCCATGGCCGCCGGTGCCCCGGTGATCGCCTTCGGCCAGGGCGGGGTGCTCGACAGCGTGCGCTGTCTCAGCGACGGCGAGGTCGCCCCCACCGGTCTGCTGTTCCCGGAGCAGAACGCCGCCTGCCTTGCGGCTGCCCTGGAGCACTTCGAGGCGGGCCGACTGTGGCGATCCCTGCCGGCGGAGGGGCAGCGGCGCCGGGCGGAAAGCTTTGCCCCCCCGGTCTTCCGGCGCCGCATGGAAACCCTGCTCGACCGGCTCTGGCAGCAGCACCGTCGCCGCCTCCGCCGTCCTGTGCCTCTGATCTGAGTGGCCCTAGGGGATGGAGTTCGGCACGGGCTGATCCTTAACTTCTTCCAACGAATGCGTCCCCCATGCTCTCTTCCATCGGGACCCCCTACGCCCCACGGCAGCTGGTGACGGCTCCGGCGCAGGTGCTCACCGCGGAAGAACTGATCGCCTTCCAGTCCAAGCGCGACCGCGTCGTCAAGCGGGCCGGGGACATTCTCTTTTCCCTCACCGTGCTCACCCTCGGGTCGCCGGTGCTGCTGACTCTGGCCCTTTTGGTCAAGGTCACCTCCCGCGGGCCGGTGTTCTACGTCCAGAAGAGGGTCGGCCGCGATTACCGCAGCTTCGGCTGCATCAAGTTCCGCACCATGCGGCGCGATGCCGATCGCCTGCTCTCCAAGCTGCTGGCCGAATCCCCGGATCTCGATGAAGAGTTCCGCAACGATTTCAAGCTCAAGAACGATCCGCGCATCACCCGCCTGGGCAAGTTCCTGCGCCGTTCCAGCCTCGATGAACTGCCCCAGTTCCTCAATGTGCTCCGTGGCGAGATGAGCGTGGTCGGCCCCCGTCCGATCGTGAACAGCGAGTTGGAGCGCTACGGCAACCGCATGGATGAGGTGCTGGCGGTGCGCCCGGGCCTGACAGGCCTGTGGCAGGTGTCCGGACGCAACAACCTCAGCTATCCGGAGCGGGTCCGGCTCGACGTTCGCTACGCCCGCCGCCGCACCCTGCTGATGGATCTGCGCATCATCCTGCGCACGATCGGCGTGATGCTCGACCCCCGCGACCGGGGCGCCTACTGAGGCCCGATCGGTCGCCTCAGCCGGGCGCCCAACCGGCACCGACCAGAGCCAGGGCCGGCAGGGCCACCAGCAGCCAGAGCAGTTCCAGCCGATCGCCCAGTGCCAGGATCCGCTTCACCCCGGCCCGGTCGGGCGGACGCCCGTCGGCGGCCAGGGTGGGCTTGAAGCGCACCCCATCGGCGTAGGCGTTGGCCCCGCCCAGGCGCACGCCGGCGGCGTGGGCGAAGGCCGCCTCCGAGACACCGGCATTGGGGGAGGGGTCGGGGGCCCCGTCCCGCAGGGCCGCCCGCAGCCAGGAGAACGTCTGCCCGGGCCGGCCAGCCGCCAGGGGCAGGCTCAGGGCCACCAGTCGGGTGGGCAGCCAGGTGAGCAGGTCGTCGAGGCGGGCGCCGGCGGTGCCCAGCCAGCGCAGGCGGCCATGGCGGTAGCCCAGCATCGAATCGAGGGTGCTGGCGGCCTTGAAGCCCCAGGCCAGGGCCAGGGGGCCCGGCAGTGGCAAGAAAGCCAGGGTCGCCCCCAGTTGCTGCAGCACCGCCCCGGCCAGCATCCAGAAGAGCGGGGCGAACAGACCGTCGACGGCATTTTCGGCGGCGGTTTCGGCGGCGGCCCGCAGGATCTCCGCCTCCGGCAGGTGGCTCACCTGGCGACCCACGATCCGGGCGAGGCGCTCCCGGGCCAGGGGCAGGTCGGGAAGCGCCACCAGCACGGCCCGCACGGCCCGCCCCAGGCTGCCCCCCGCCAGGGCGCTGGCCAGGCCCACCACCAGCAGAGGCAGCCCCACGGGGGGCACCCGCCGGGCGAGCACCTCCAGGCCCCAGCCCGCCAGACCGCTGGCGCCGACCACCAGCAGGGTGAGCAGCAGCCCGCCCAGCCGCAAGCGTCGGGGGGCGTCGCCGGCCCAGGCCT
>CAZBMT010000187.1:3368-5572 GCA_964492645.1 uncultured Cyanobium sp.
GTGAGCAGCAGCCCGCCCAGCCGCAAGCGTCGGGGGGCGTCGCCGGCCCAGGCCTCCACGGCCCGGCGCAGGCCGGTGATGGCCCAGCCCATCGCCTCCACCGGGTGCGGCGACCAGAGGGGATCCCCCAGCAGGCGGTCCAGCCCGCAGGCGAGCAGCACAAGCAGGGCCGGACTCAACGCCGACGCCGTTGCAGCAGGGGCAGCAGCACAGCCGCCCCCAGGAAGGCCGCCAGCTGGATCGGCAGGCTGCCGCCCAGGCCGATCAGCTGGGCGACCAGCCCCATCCCCAGGCTGCCGGCCAGGCCTCCCAGGGCCGAGGACCGCTCCAGGACGGTCCAGTTCCGCTGCAGGTCGCCGGATGGGTCGACGCCGAGGGCCAGGCGCGCATCGGCCACGGCGGCCAGCAGGCCGAAGGGCACGAACAGCAGCACGGATCCCCAGCCAGCGACGAACTGGGTCGCCACCAGCACGGCGGCCATCAGCAGGTGGGGCAGACGCGCCGGCAGCCGCAGGCCCCAGGCTTCGGCGCCGGTGCGGCCCAGGCCGTAGGCCGTCAGCAGCAGGCCGAAGTCGACGCAGCTGCCGGCCGCCTGCTGGCGCACCCACAGGGGCAGCAGGGCGAACAGGCCCCCGAGCAGCAGCCCCTGCACCACCCCGCCCGGCTCCAGGCGCCAGGGGGCCGGCTCCTCCGCTGCGGTTGCCGCCGCTGCCACCGCCGTCGCCTCCGCATCGCCATCGCCCAGCTCCTCCCGGTGGCCGCCGGTCTGCAGGGCGCCGACCAGCGGCGCCAGGGGCAGCAGCAGCACCAGGGCGCTGCTGAACTGGAGCAGGGCCTTGCCGATGGGAAACAGGACGGCTGTCAGCAGGTTTCCCACCAGCCGGCCTGCTTCGGCGCCGGCCCGCAGCTCGCCGATCGGCACCCCCCAGCGGCCGTGGAGCTGGCGCTGCATCGGCTCCTGGGTCAGGCGCAGACCCACCGCCAGCAGGGCGATGGCCAGCAGGGGGGCCAACAGGGAGCGGCCCGGCAGGCCCGCCGCCACGGCCAGCAGCAGCAGCAGACTGAGCAGCTGCAGCAGGGAGCCGAGCCGGATCCGCTGGGGCAGGGGCAGCAGCAGCGGCAGGGTGGCCAGGGCGGGCAGCACCCCATTCACCAGCGGCGATGGGGTGAGGCCGCTGAGCAGCCAGGCGGTGGCGCCGATGGTCAGGGAGCCGCTGGCCTGGCTGCTGCTCCAGGCGAGGGTCAGCAGGCGCCGCTGCATCGTCAGGCGATCAGGCGGCCTTGAGCCAGCTGAACATGGACCGCAGACCCTTGCCCACCTGCTCGATCGGATGGGCGGCGTCGCGTTCGCGGGCCTTGGCCATCTCGGGCTTGCCCGCCTCGCACTCAGCCACGAAGTTGCGGGCGAAGCTGCCGTCCTGGATGTCGGCCAGGATGCGCTTCATCTCCGCCTTGGTGTCGGCGGTGATCAGCCGCGGGCCGCTGACGTAGTCGCCGTACTCGGCGGTGTTGGAGATCGAGTCGCGCATGGCGGTCAGTCCGCCCTTGACCATCAGGTCGACGATCAGCTTCACCTCGTGCAGGCACTCGAAGTAGGCCAGCTCGGGCTGGTAGCCCGCTTCCACCAGGGTCTCGAAGCCGGCCTTCACCAGTTCGCTCAGACCGCCGCAGAGGACGGCCTGCTCACCGAAGAGGTCGGTTTCGGTCTCTTCCTTGAAATTGGTTTCGAGGATGCCGGCGCGGGTGCCGCCGATTCCCTTGGCGTAGGCCATCGCCAGGGCGCGGGCGTTGCCGGAGGCATCCTGCTGGATCGCGAACAGGGCGGGCACGCCCTGGCCGTTCTGGAACTCCCAGCGCACGGTATGGCCAGGGCCCTTGGGGGCGATCATCACCACGTCCACGTCGGCGGGGGGCTGGATCAGGCCGAAGCGGATGTTGAAGCCGTGGGCGAAGCTCAGCACCTTGCCGGCGCTGAGGTGGGGCGCGATCTCCGCTTCGTAGACGGCCTTCTGGGCCTCATCCGGCAGGAGCACCATGATCCAGTCGGCCTTGGCGCAGGCGTCGGCCACGCTCAGCACCTCCAGGCCGTCGGCGCGGGCCTTGGCGGCGGAGCGGCTGCCGTCGTAGAGGCCCACCACCACGTTGACACCGCTGTCCTTGAGGTTGAGGGCGTGGGCATGGCCCTGGGAGCCGTAGCCGATGAT
>CAZBMT010000188.1:0-5525 GCA_964492645.1 uncultured Cyanobium sp.
CCCAGCGCCGCATCGGCCTCACCGGCGGCATCGCCAGCGGCAAGAGCACGGTGGGCCGGCTGCTGGCTGAGCGCGGTCTGCCGGTGCTGGATGCGGATGTCTATGCTCGCGAGGCGCTGGCGCCGGGCAGCCCCGGAGCGGCGGCTGTGCTGGAGCGGTATGGGGCGCCGGTGGCGCTGGCAGGCCCGGCGGAGGCGTCCGGGGAGCCATTAGCGGCGGTGGATCGGGCGGCCCTCGGCCGGATCGTCTTCAACGACGCCGCCGAGCTGCACTGGTTGGAGCAGCTGGTGCATCCGCTGGTGCGGGCCCGCTTCGCCGCCGAGCTGGCCGCCCAGAAGGCGGCGCCCGTGGTGGTGCTGATGATCCCGCTGCTGTTCGAGGCGGGGCTGGAGGGGCTGTGCAGCGAGATCTGGCTGGTGGACTGCGACGAGGAGCAGCAGCTGCGGCGGCTGATGGCGCGGGACGGGCTTAGCGGTGCCGACTCCCGTGCCCGCCTGGCGGCCCAGTGGCCCCTGGCCCACAAGCGGGCCCTGGCCACCGTGGTGCTCGACAACCGGGGCGGGCCGGAGGCTCTGGCCCACAAGGTGGATCAGGCCCTGGGCAGCGACCAGGAGCCGCTCAGCTGATGCGGCCCTTGCGAGCCCGGTACCACTTGGTGACAACCCACTTGGAGCCACTTTCCAACGGCATCGCCTCGTGCAGCGTGAAGGGGTTGGGAGTCCCTTCAGCCATCAGGTTGTTCCAGGCAAGTGCCATGCCCTGGATGGGCGCGTAACAACGCCCGAGTCGCTTGAAGCAGGTCCGCCCACCACGATCGACGGTGTTGAGATAGATCATCACAGTCCATGTGCGCTGTCCCCCGGGATTGGTGTGGGAAACGAACTCCTCGGTGCCAGGCTCAAACCAATCGGTGTGTTCCTTGAAGTACTGACCCACGTCATAACGCTGCCCCTGCAAAGGCTCAGAAAACGATTTTTCAACGCCGAAAAGAGCGTCCAGGCGCTGCTCAAGCCGAGCCACCAGATCTGCATCCACACCGCCAAGATGACAGGTGCGACTGGTGCGGTAGCCCCTGTCACCACTGGTGACCGTGGAGGGCACAAGGCAACGGTCAATCGCAGACATCAACTCCTCACAATCCTGGCAGGAAAGAAAGTCCGGAAGTTCGTATATCTGGGCCAACGGGGTGTCCAGACGCCAGGCCCTTGGCTGAAAGTCTTGGCGCGTCAGCGGGGCGGTGAACCAATCGAGCCAAGTAGGAGCATCGGCTGCGTCCAGTGGGGCGGCTGAAGCTGAGCTGGCCTTGACATCTTGAAACTGGTCAAGCACAGCCTCAATGGCAGCTCGATCAAGGCCAGCTTCGACTTGAGCTTTCTCCACCATTCCCTCGCGAGCACAGCCACGAGCCTGGTTGAGGCGTAACCAGTCCTGCCAATCCTCAGGAACAGAGGCCACCAACTCGGCACGAGCAAGGTTTTTACACTCCTGTCTCGCCTCATCCAGACTGGCAAACTTACAGCGCATGCTCATGAAGGGCATGGGATCCCAATCGAGGGGACGCCAGTGCAAGTACATGTTGCGGTAGTAATCCCCACGGAAAGGCTGCATGCGCCCGTGGGGACAGAGACTCTCGTAAAACAACATGCTGCCTGCCTCAAAGAAAACCGCATGGTGATCACCTTCATGGGTGATGAAATCAAGTGGCCATGGCTGAAACGAAAGATCCGCTACATGCAAGATACAACTGACAACATGGGTATCCACCCGATCGCGATGGACATGCAGGACTGAACCTGGCCCGTAACTACGAATCCCGTAGCCCCAACTGCGCTCCAGTCGACAACCAGCCCAATCTTCGATCAGTGGTGTGAGCTGCGAAAAGGCAAGATCCATCAGTTCATCGCTGATGGAGGCACAGTCGATGCGAGGAGCAGGTCCATCCACGGAGGAAATACCGTGCACCACGGCGGCGCCATAGTCAGCATCCGAATTCACCGCTTCAGCAATGGGACTGAAGGCCAGGCGGCGGTACTCATCGTCGATCGCAGCCTGCAGAGAAGCAGGCGTCGCCATCAGCTGATAAGGCTGGGCCCCAAACCTGGGAAGAGCGATCGACATCTCAGAACGAAAACGTCATTCCGGCACGAAACAGCCAAAGGGCTTCACCCCTTCAGCTGCTCGCTGAGGATGCGGTTGGCCAACTTGGGGTCGGCGCGGCCGCCGGTCCGCTTCATCAACTGCCCCACGAAGAAGCCCTGCAGCTTGGTCTTGCCGCCGCGGAAGGCCTCCACCTCCTCCGGGTGGGCCGCCAGCAGCTCGTCCACGATGGCCGTGATCGCCGCCGGGTCGGAGATCATGCCCAGCCCTCGCGCTGCAACGATCGCCGCCACCGAGCCGCCTTTCTCGAGCAGTTCGGGCAGCAGGTCCTTGGCGATCTTGCCGCTGATGGTGCCGTTCTCGATCAGCTGCACCATCTCGGCCAGCTGTTCGGGCCTCAGTGGCAGTTCGGAGATCGACAGACGGTTGGCGTTCACGTGGGCGGCGATGTCACCCGTCACCCAGTTGGCGACGGCCTTGGGGTCGCCCCCGGCTGCCACCGCTGCCTCGAAGTACTCGGCCATGGGCCGCTCATCAGTGAGCACCCGGGCGTCGTAGATCGAGAGCCCCAGGCTTTCGGCGTAGCGGTGGCGCTTGGCCGCCGGCAGTTCGGGCAGCTCGGCGCGCCAGCTTTCCCGTTGCCCGGGGCTCACCTCGATCGGCCCCAGATCCGGGTCCGGGAAGTAGCGGTAGTCGCTGGCTCCCTCCTTGCTGCGCATGCTTTTGGTGAGCTGCTTGCCCTCATCCCAGAGGCGCGTTTCCTGCACCACCGGCTCACCGGCCTCATAGGCCTTGATCTGGCGGGCGATCTCGAAATCGATGGCCTTCTGGATCGCCGAGAAGGAGTTCATGTTCTTGATCTCCACCTTCACCCCGAAGGGCGCATCCGGCCCGCGGCGCACGGAGATGTTGACGTCGCAACGCAGGGAACCCTCCTGCATGTTGCCGTCGGACACGCCCAGATAGCGCATGATGCGGCGGATCTCCGAGGCGTACTCGGCCGCCTCGCGGCCCGTGCGCAGGTCCGGCTTGGAGACGATCTCGGCCAGGGCCACGCCGGCCCGGTTGTAATCCACCAGCGAGTGGGTGGAGCCGGCCAGGCGGTCGCTGCCGGCATGCACAAGCTTGCCCGCGTCCTCCTCCATGTGCAGCCGCTCGATGCCCACTTTCTTCACGTAGGTCTCCTTGCCCTTCTCGGCCACCTCCACCTCGATCCAGCCGTCCTCGGCGATCGGCTCGTCGTACTGGGAGATCTGGTAGTTCTTGGGCAGGTCGGGGTAGAAGTACTGCTTGCGGTCGAACTTGCTGTGCTCGGCCACCCGCAGATTCAGGGCCAGCGACGCCTTCACGGCATACTCGAGCACCTTCTGGTTCAGCACCGGCAGGGTGCCGGGCAGGCCGCACACCACCGGGTCGATGTGGGTGTTGGGATCGTCGCCGAAGCTGGTGGAGGCGGCGGTGAAGATCTTGCTGGCGGTGCCCAGCTGCACGTGGGTCTCCAGGCCGATCACGGCCTCCCAGGCGGCTTCGCCCTTGCCTTCAGCCCTGTTCCCTTCAGCCATGGTCGCGTGTTCCTGCCGGCGCTGTCGGCCCCCGTGCTCGGCCGGAGGCACTGGGGTCGATCCTAGGCAGCGGCTGGCGACCGCTTGAATGGGGCCTGACGAGCTGGAGATGAGCCCCCTGGCTGCCCCCCCCGCCGCCACCGAACCCGTGCTGCTGCTCGGGGGCGGCCTGATGGGTCTTGCCATCGCCCACGAGCTGGCCCGCCTCGGCCGCCCCGCCACCGTGCTCAGCCGCCGCCGCAGCGAAGCGGCCGGTTTCGTGGCCGCCGGCATGCTGGCCCCGCACGCCGAGGGGCTCAGCGGGGCGATGCTGGCCCTGGGCCAGGCGAGCCTGGCGCGCATACCGGCCTGGGTGGCCCGCATCGAGGCCGACAGCGGCCTGGCCTGCGGCCTGCGGCCCTGCGGCATCGTCGTTCCCTTCGCCACGGCCGCCGAGCGGGACGCCTACCCCACGGCCCCCTGCGGCGAGCCCCTCGACCGGATGGGGCTGGAGCGGCAGGTGCCGGGGATCGGGCCCATCTGGCGGGCCGGCCTGCTGTTCGCCCAGGACGGCCAGATCGACAACCGCCGCCGCCTGATGCGCGCCCTGGAGCGGGCCTGCGTCGCCCGGGGGGTGCGCTTCGAGGAGGGCAGCGAGGTGCTGGAGCTGCTCACCGAAGGCGGCGGACGCCTGCGGGGGGTGCGGTTGCGCCGGGCCGAAGGGGGCGAACACGACCTCACCGCCAGCACGGCCGTGCTCGCCTGCGGCGCCTGGAGCGGCCGGTTGCTGCCGTCGCTGCCGGTGCATCCGGTGAAGGGGCAGATGCTGTCGCTGCAGGGCCCCAGGGCCAGCCTGGAGCGGGTGGTGTTCGGACCCGGCACCTACCTGGTGCCGCGGCAGGACGGCCTGCTGGTGGTGGGCGCCACCAGCGAACCGCGGGCCGGCTTCGACGACGGCCTCACCCCCGAGGGTCAGAAGCAGCTGCAGGCCGGCATCGCCGCCCTGCTGCCGGAGGCGGCCCTGTGGCCGCCGATGGAGCGCTGGTGGGGCTTCCGGCCCGGCACCCCCGACGACGCGCCGCTGCTGGGCCCCGGACCGGTCGAGGGTCTGTGGCTGGCCACGGGCCACCACCGCAACGGCGTGCTGCTGGCGGCGATCACGGCGGAGCGGGTCGCCGCGGCGATCGTCGCCGCCGCCGGCAGCGGCTCGGCGGCGGCCGCGGCTGCCGACCCGCTGCTGGCGCCCTTCCGCTGGGACCGGCCGTTCGCGGCGGCGGCCTGAGCAGGCTCAGCCAGGCCCCGGCGCCGCCGGCCGCAGCCCCAGCAGCGCGTAGACCTCCAGGGGCACGGGCCAGCCCTTGAGCGCATGACTTCCCAGTGGCCGCACCTCCAGCTCCCCCGGCAGCAGCGCCAGCAGATCGCCGCTGACCAGGATCGGGTGTTCCGGGAACAGGCGTGTCAGCCCCTCCAGGCGGCTGGTCACGTTGACGCTGGCCCCCACCACCGTGAACTCCAGCCGCTGGGAGGAGCCCAGGTTGCCGGCGATCACCTCACCGAAGTGCAGCCCGATGCCGTGCCGCAGCGGTGGGGTGCCCGCCGCGGCCAGCTCGGCGTTCAGACCCTCCAGCCGCTCCTGCATCGCCAGGGCGGCCCGCACCGCCGCCCGGGCCTCCTCGGCATCCCCGCGGCTGCGGGGCACCCCGAACTCCGCCATCACCGCATCACCGATGAACTTGTCGAGCAGGCCCTCCTGCTCCAGCACCGCCGCGGCCATCGCCTCGAAGTAGCGGTTGAGCAGGGCGAACAGCGCGGCGGGCTCCAGCACCGCGCTGAGGGGCGTGAACCCCACCAGGTCGCTGAACAGCACGGCGCAGCGGGCCCGGCGGC
>CAZBMT010000189.1:0-5479 GCA_964492645.1 uncultured Cyanobium sp.
CGCTGGCCGTCGATGCTGGCCACCATGCCGGTGAGCACGAGTTCGTCGCCCTCGAACTGGGTGTTGACGCCGATGGGCACCTGGCAGCCGCCCTCCAGGCTGCGCAGGAACGCCCGCTCCGCCAGGCAGCGGCTGGCGGTGGGCCGGTGCTCCAGCACGGCGATCGTCTCGAGCACGGCCGTGTCGCCGGCACGGCATTCGATGCCCAGGGCCCCCTGGCCCACGGCATGGAGCGAAATCGAGGGATCGATCAGCTCATGGATCCGCTCACCGAGGCCGAGACGGGTGAGGCCGGCCGCCGCCAGGATCAGGCAGTCGTAGACGCCGGCATCGAGCTTCTCCAGCCGGGTGATCACGTTGCCCCGCACGTCCTTGAACACCAGATGCGGGTAGTGGTGACGCAGCTGGGCCAGGCGGCGAAGGGAGCTGGTACCCACGACGCTGCCCTCCGGCAGGGTGGCCAGGGTGCGTTCCCGGTGCCGTTCGTGCACCACCAGGGCATCGGCGGGATCTTCGCGCTCGGTGATGCAGCCCAGGACCAGGCCCTCCGGCAGGTTGGTGGGCAGGTCCTTGAGGCTGTGGACGGCGATGTCGGCCCGGTCCACCAGCATCTGGGCCTCGAGTTCCTTGGTGAAAAGGCCCTTGTCGCCGATCTTGGCCAGGGCCACATCGAGGATCTTGTCCCCCTGGGTGGCCATCGCCTCGATCGTGATCGCCAGGGCGGGGTGGGCGCGGGACAGCTCATCCCGCACCCAGTGGGTCTGGACCATGGCCAGCTGGCTGCGGCGGGAGGCGATGCGCAGGGTGGAGCTGGTCATCGGTGGCTTCGGGCGGCAGCGACCGCTGCCAGGCAACAGCCGCCCAGCCTAGGCATCGGCCCGTCCCCGTCCCCGCCCGGCGGACCGAACGTGATCAGCTGATGGGATCAGGCGACCAGGCCGGACTCAGGCGAACAGATCGAGCGGCAGGGGCCCCCAGGTGTCCTCGGCGTCCGGATCGGCGGCCCCATGGCCGGTGATCAGGATTCCCTCGCCGAGGCCCTCCTCGCGGCGCAGATGGAACAGTCCCGTGCGCTGGTTGCCCTTGAGGAACACCGGACCCGGCTCACTCCCGCCGGAATCCCCAGGCTGCAGGCCTGACCACCCCTGGGCCGCCTCCAGCTGCCGCAGGGCCGTCAGGGCCGCCGCCGCCGAAGGAGCCATGATCCCGATCGTGAACCAGTCACAGGCTGCCAGACCTGCGGCGAGTTCCTCACGCAGCCGGTGGGCCTGATCCCCGTCGAGAGGGGGGGCGGTTCGCAGTCCTCTCAGAACCGCTAGGCCGAAGGGGGGCAGCTCGGACGTCAAGGGATCGCAGCGGTCGAACCCTCCCACTCTGGAGTTCGGCTGGGCGTGGCTGCCGCCAGCAGGCCAGACACACCGTCAGCCAGGCCAGCCCGACGGCGGCGCCAGCCACAAGGTCCGTGGGCCAATGGGCCCGCACGTAGAGCGTGCTGAGCCAGACCAGCCCCACCAGCAGGCAGGCGGCGACCATGAGGTGGCGCTTCACCCGGGGATGGTGGGAGCCCAGGATCACGACCATGGCGAAGTAGAAGGCCACCGCTCCGGCCGCATGGCCGCTGGGGAAGCTGTGGCCGTCCAGCGGCAGCAGGCTGCCCGGCGGGCGCTGGCGGCTGAACAGGGGCTTGAATACCAGATCCACCAGGATCAGGATCCCGCCGGTGGCCATCACCAGCAGGCGCAGGTCCCGCCACCAGCGCCGCCGCAGCAGATGGACCAGGGCCATGGCCACCAGCACGGCGGTGAAGCCCACGCCGGTCGCCCGGTAGACCTGGGTCAGGAAGGTGCCCGCCAGGCCATGGAGATGGTTGCCCAGCCAGTCGAGGACCGCCGCGTCCAGCAGGGCCAGGGGCCGACCAGGGGCCACCGCCACGAACAGGCCCACCAGCACCGCCAGGCAGCAGGGCAGCAGGATCCTCTCCCGTGGCAGCAGATGGAACCCCATCACGGCGCCAGATGGTGTCGAGGCACCCGCCAGAGGGCCAGCTCCCCGGTGCGCGCCAGTCGCTCGATGTCATTCGGGGGCAGGGCCAGGGCCTCGAGGTCGCGGCGATCGCCCACCAGGCGCACCGAGCTGCTGGCCGGAGAGAGGGCGAGGGCGGCGGGGCCCTGCAGGGCGAGCTGGGTGATGTGCAGGCGATCGGAAACGAAGACGGCCTCCGGCTCGCCGTAGAACAGCAGGCTGTAGCGCTTGGTGCCGACGATCAGCAACGGTTCATCGGGCCTGGCGGCGGCCTGGGCGGTGCGGGCCATCTGGCGCAGGGGCACCTGACGCTCCCTGTCGAGCAGCGGGGCGAGCGGGGCGATCACCAGACCGAGGACCGCCAGGAACCCGGCCAGGCTGGGCAGCCACAGCCAGTCGGTGGCCACCGGGCGCAACAGCAGCACCAGCAGGGCCAGGGCCGTCAGCCCCAGACACAGCGAGAGCAGCAGGGGGAGGCCCGAGCCGGCCAGGGCGGCGCCGAACTGCGGATAGGCGGGATCCCCCGCCACCCAGCCCGGGGCCAGGGCGGCCGCCACGGCCATGGCGCCCAGCAGCAGCACCTCGAGACCGGCGGCGATCCGCACCCCCGTCCGCCCTGGAGCCGACCCCTCTGGGTTGGTTGCCTCCGGCAGGGGGCGCCACAGCAGCGCCACCAGCAGGCTCGCCGCCGGCAGGGCCGGGAGGATGTAGCCGGGCAGCTTGGTCGCGGCGGCGGAGAAGAAGGCCACCACCAGCACCAGCCAGAGGAGCAGGAACAGCCCCAACTCCGCCGGGGCGCCCCCGTCCACGGCAGGGCCGGTGGGCGACGGCCGCCAGCGGGAGGGCCGCCAGAAGCCCTGGGCCGCGATCGCCAGTGGGAGGAACAGCGACCAGGGCAGCACCAGGATCACCAGCCAGGGCAGGTAGAACCAGGGGGGACCGGGGTGGTCGTAGAGCACCGTCGTGAAGCGCTGCAGGTTGCTGAACCCCAGGAAGCCGCCCAGGAAGTCGCCGCCGTTGACGGCCGCCGCCGCCGCGTACCAGGGGACGCTCACCCCGAGGAACAGGGCCACCATCGCCAGCAGGGGACGCCAGCGCAGCCAGGATCGCCACTGGCCGATGAGCAGCAGGAAGACCACCACCACCAGGCCCGGCAGCAGCAGACCCACCGGGCCCTTGGCCAGCACGGCGATGCCCGCGAACAGCGCCAGGGCCGCCCGGCCGAGGGGCGCCCGCCAGGGGTCGTTCCGGTGGCGCTGGGCCAGCAGAAAACCGAACAGCGCCAGGGCGATGGCGCTGGAGAGAAACATGTCGGTGGTGGAGGTGCGTCCCCAGCCGATCCAGCCCGGGGTCGTGGCGATCACCCCGGCCGCCACCGCCGCCCTCAGCAGCCGGGGCCGGCCGGCCTCTCCCGCCGGCGACCAGGCCAGCATCAGGCCGAAGGCCCCGACCACCACGGCACTGGCGGCGAGGGCCACCGGCAGCCGGGCGGCCCATTCGCTGACCCCGAACAGCCGGAAGCTCAGCCCCACCATCCAGTACCCCCAGACGGGGTAGTCGAAGAAGCGTTCGCCGTTCCACCAGGGGGTGATCCAGTCACCCCGCTCCAGCATCTGGTGACCCACCTCGACGAACAGGGCCTCGGTCTTGTCCATCAGGCCGAGGCTGCCGAGGCCCATGAAGAACGCCAGCCAGCAGAGCAGCAGCAGCCAGAGGCCACTCAGCACCCAGACCAGTCGCCGGTGGCCCTGGGCGCCGACGCCCACTGGCCTGTCCCCCCGGACGGCAGACACCATGCTGGATCGTCGACAAGATAAGACGAGGTTAAGCCGCCGACCGGCGGCCGCTGCACCTGCCGTGCGTCCAGCCGCCCTACGGCGTGTTCCAGACGAAGCGGGAGGACGCCGCGTACTTCCAGACGAAGTCGACGGCAATGCCGGCCAGCAGGGCCGGCAGGGGCTGGGGGGAGACCTGCCGGTAGAACGCCGAGGACACCCCGACATTGGCCGCCATCCCCAGTGACGTCACCAGCAGAAAGCGGAACAGACCGAACACCAGGGCAATGCCGCTGAGCTGCTGGGAGCGGAAGGTCAGCACATTGTTGATCAGGTAGTTGGAGCAGCCGGCGCTGACCACCGCCACCACCTGGGCCTGCTCGAAACTGAGGCCGAGCAGGTCCTGACTGAAGGCGAACACCAGCAGGTGAATGCCGATGCCCGTGCCCCCCACCAGGGCGAAGCTGACAGCCCGCCGCGGCACCATGCGCAGCAGCAGGGTGTGCAGGATCGAGACTCCCAGATCCCAGATCACCGCCAGGTTGAGCTTCGATTCCCCGGCGTTGCGGGGCTGGAAACTCAGGGGAACCTCGGCCACCGCCAGATGGCCATGGCTGAGGGCCAGCAGTTCATAGAGAAACTTGAAGCCGTTGACATCCACCTGCCGCACGTAGGGGAGGCAGCGCTCGGGTCGCAGGGCGAAGAAACCGCTCATGTAGTCGGTCAGATGGCGGTAGCGGGGCAGGCTGAACCGGGCCACCGTGTTCGCCAAGGCGGAGTTCCGCTCCCGCTGTTCGCTCAGCCCCATGATCCTGGACTGGGGATGGAAGCGGCTGCCGACCATGAGATCACCGCCACTCTCGATCAGGGCGGCGACGGCATGGGCCACCGAGGCCGGCTCGTGCTGGCCGTCGCAGTCCATGACTACCACCACATCGCCGGTGGCATCCAGGATTCCCTCCTTGATGGCGCTGGAGAGGCCGTATCGGCCGACGCGACGAATCAGCCGGACGCATCCATAGCGGTGGGCCAGCATCCGCACTGTGTCCGATGTCCCATCACTGGAATCATCGTCAACAAACAGTAATTCAAGGTCGAAGCTGTCTTTGAGAGGCAGAAGTTCCTCCACGATGGGCTCCACATTGGAGCTCTCGTTGAAGGTGGGCAGCACAACCGTCAGACGAAGGAGCCGATCCCGTACCGTCATCAAAGTTCAGGCGGGCTGATGAAGAAGAAGATCATGCACTCGCCGGTGGATTCCTCAGCCTTGGACGAAGGAAAAGGGGTCTACTTGATGTATTCCTTCAGAACACCGTTACGGTTGGGATGGCGCAGCTTGCGCAGGGCCTTGGCTTCGATCTGGCGAATGCGCTCGCGGGTCACGTCGAAGATCTGGCCGATCTCCTCGAGGGTCTTCATGCGACCGTCGTCGAGGCCGTAGCGCAGGCGCAGCACATCACGCTCGCGGGGACTGAGGGTGGCCAGCACACCCTCAAGGTCCTCACGCAGCAGATTCTTGGCGACATCCTGCTCCGGATTCTCGATATCGGCCTCGATGAAGTCGCCGAGCCTGGAGTCTTCCTCCTTACCAATGGGCGTTTCGAGGGAGATCGGCAGCTGGGCGGACTTGGCGATGAAGCGCAGCTTCTCGATCGTCATCTCCATGCTCTCGGCGATCTCCT
>CAZBMT010000190.1:0-5460 GCA_964492645.1 uncultured Cyanobium sp.
GCCAGCGCGGCCTGCTCGAGGACGCCGACATGGGCCACCCGCTGCAGTGGTTCCGCGAGCGGCTGCGGCGTGTGCTGGCCGGACGCCCCGCCATGGCCTCGGTGGAGACGGAGGCGGGTTGAGGGCTCAGGCTGTGGTGCGCCGGCACGCCGAGGTTTTCAGGAGTAACTGCTCACCCGGATGGCGATCGTCTGGCTTCCGGGATCGAGCAGGGCGAGCATGAAGTCGTTGACGTCGTGGTTCAAGGTGGGCCGACTGGTCTTGGTAGCCCACAGGATGTCGTTGCCCGTGGTCCGGATCTGATCAATCCCGGTGCGCGGTGGTGAAGGCAGCGACCTGCGGAAGCGTGCGGCCATCTGCTCGTCGCTGGGGTTGTCCACCGAACCCGCCGCCGGAAGGGGCTGGCCTGACTCCCGGGCCTGCCGCGCACGGGCATCCATCGCGGTGCGGGTCCCGGCAAGATGGCGCAGCACGGCCTCCGGGATCGGCAGGGGCTGCCACAGGCCGGAGCGCTCGGCGGTGCGGGCATAGCGATCGAAGTCGGCCCTGCTGAGGGCGAACACCATGGTGATCCTGAGGCCCTCACGCCCGAACCATCCGGGCTCCGAGGGCGCGGCTCGGTAGGTGATGGCCCTGGCGGACCAGGGGATGGCGAACTCGCGGCGCAGCGCTCCCTCATCGGACTGCCGCAGCGAGCAGCACGCCAGGACCAGGCCAGCCACCGCCATGGCCAGGGGCGGCGCTCCCCTCATCCGGGCTGCAACTCGATCGGACCGGGGCGCCAGTTTCTGTTGAACCAGGGCTCCAGCGGACCATAAAGACGTAGCAGGGTGAACCACCCCTTGCCCGGAATCGTCTGGACCCAGTTGTTCTCGAATCCAACGGGGGCCTTCGGGCCGAACCAGACATCAACCGAACCGTCGGGATTGGCTTTGAGCCCCTTGTCCTGGCTGCTGACGCTCGGTGCGTTCTGGTCGGTCTGCAGCATGGACCTGGTCTGGGTGTCGTTGACGATCACGGACCGGAAATCGGCGACGCGGACGTTGGCAGGCAGGCGCAGCCGATAGGTCTTGCCGCCATCGAGGCGCTCGCCCCTGGCACCCAGGGCGGCCCAGGGATACCGGGAGCCTTTGCCCACGATCTTCTGCTCCATGGCCGGAGTGACTCCGGTGGCGAAGTAGTCGTAGAAGATGGCACCATCCAGGTTCGCAACCCCTGGAGACACCTCGAACCTGTAGCCCCCGAAGAAAGGCAGACGCCAGGAGCTGTCCGGATAGACATAGGCATCCGGCTGGCGAATCCTGAGGGCCAGGGTGCATGCCGTCACGGCACCGATGGTGGCGGCGTCGCTGAGGATCTTCTTCCAGCGTTCGTCGGGGTTGAAGGGTTTCCCTTTGACGATGCCCACCGAGGCGAAAAGCCCCAGCGTGGTCGGGTCGGAGCCGGTGGCAGGTTCCTCCTGGATCACCTGGTTGAGCAGTGACCAGAAGGAGTAGTCGCCGGGGGCCACGAAGTTGGCCGGCACCCCGGAGGCATTGGCGAACCGGATCGCCAGCAAGTAGGCCTGCAGGGCCTGGGAGCGATCCAGGTTGTCGTAGATCTTCTCGACGGTGTCGGACTTCGGGATTCCATCGATGAGGTTCAATGGGCCGATCGATGTCTCGAGCCGATCCGGCGTGGCCACCCCGGGCGGAATCGGCGTGGTCGTTCGGAAGGTCTGGGCTGAGGCGGGGAGGTGGCCCATGAGGTCATGAGGGCCGCCACGGTCAGGCCCTTGCGTCGTAGGAGGGACGACCTCAGCGCGACGGCTCCCGGTTTGTGCGAAGGCTAGGCCGAACCGCGATCAGACACCACCGGGAGCGCCTTCAGGCCGCGCAGTTCGAAGTTGTCCTGATACGCCAGGGGTTCGCCCGTGAGCCGCAGCCCGGAGCAGCGACGCAGCAGGGAGCGGAAGGCGACGGTGGCCTCCATCCTGGCCAGGGCCGCCCCCAGGCAGTAGTGGGGGCCATGGCCGAAGGCGAGGTGGGCCTCGAATGGGCGTCGCACGTCGAGCCGCTCGGGATCGGGGAAGCGAGCCGGGTCGCGGTTGGCGGCCGCGAACATCAGGTACACCAGCTGCCCCCTTCGGATCGAGCGGCCGCCGATCGTCAGATTCTCCCCCGCCTCCCGGACCATGAACTGCACCGTGCCGTCGTAGCGGAGGAACTCCTCGACGGCGTTGGGGATCAGCGACGGGTCGTCGCGCAGGAGCTGCAGCTGGTCGGGGTGGCGCAGCAGGGCCAGCAGGCCGTTGCCGATCAGGTGGGTGGTGGTCTCGTGGCCGGCCGCCAGGAACAGGTTGGCGTTGGCGATCAGCTCCGTCTCGCTGAGCCGATCGCCATCGATCTCGGCGTGCACCAGCAGACTCAACAGATCGTCGCCAGGCGTTGCCCGGCGCTGCTCGAACTCCGCGCTGAAGAAGCCGGTCAGTTCGTGGGTGCTCTGCAGCGCCCGCCGGTACTGCTCTGGGGTCACGGCGGAGGGATCGGTGCCGAAGAGGGTGGAGAAGTCATCCGACCAGCGCTTGAGACGACGCAGGTCAGCGGATTCGATGCCCAGGAGGCGGCCGATGACTCTGGCCGGCAGGGGGAAGGCGAGGTCGGCGATCACATCGAAGCGGCCCTGTTCCGGCAGCCGATCCAGCAGCTCATCGACGAGTGTTTCAACGGCCGGCCGCAGGCTGTCCACGGCCCGTGGCGTGAACACCTTGGTCACCAGGGCGCGGAGCCGGCGGTGACGGGCGGGGTCGGTGATGTTCATCTGGGCCCCGATCACCTCGAAGAGACGCTGCAGCTCGGGGCCCCCGGCGTGCTCGCCCATGCTGTCGGCCCGATCGGAACGCAGGCGGGGATCCTGGGTGGCCGCCACCACATCGTCGTACCGCGTCAGCACCCAGGCCCCGAACGGCTCGTGCCAGTGGACCGGATCGGTGCGCTGCAGCTCGGCGTAGGTGGGGTAGGGATCGACCAGCATCGCAGGGCTGAACAGGGCTGCGGTCATGGCAGGGATGCTGTCTCGCGCACGATAACGAGAGGAATCGGCCCACCCGCCACGCTTCAGTTCAGAGGCCGAGGGCCTTCCTCCGTTCCTCTTTTGCCGCCAGAAGGACGGCCCTGATCTCGGCCGATTGTGCCATGGCGATCGTGCGCACCTTGATGTGCCTAAGGGTCTTGCCCGTCCCTTCCAGCAGCGAGCCTGTGGCAGCGATGCTGGCGCCGTGGTGGAAGCCGAGATTGGCGTAGGTCTTCTGGGGCATGATGTAGGCATAGGCTTCGGACATCTTCTTCTCGCCGTAGCCATAGGCGGCCGAAGGTTCTCCTGGCCTGGGCACCTCGATGGCATCAGGATGCAGTTCCGCGATCAAGGCTCTGAGCGCCCGGCAGATGTCGCTGACCTCTCCGGATGAGGCCTTGATGACATCTTCGAAGCTGCCCATCCTGGTGATCGTGTTCATCAGGTCTGGTCCTCCTCATCGATGCCCATATCGATTGAACAACGCTGCAGCCAGTCCTGGCTTTGGATCCTGCCGATCCATGAACAACGTCCATCGTTTTCCCGCGTCATGGTTGACATCGGACGGACCCACGTGGCCCTCCCTGTCTACACCAACCTGCGGGTGGTCCACCGGCGGCGCCAACAACGGCTTCGAGGCCGACTACGGCCATGCCCTGCTGGATCAAGACCTCGGTGGAGTTCGAACCGGACCGCCCCAACCGGCTCGGCGCGGAGGCGACCAACCCCCAGGCCCGAGCGGTCCACCCAGCCCTGGATCGGGCGATCACGAGGGTGTGGTTCCGGCTGCGCCGCCAGGGCCGTGATGTCGTCGCCGACGCCAGCCTGGATGGGGAGCACCGGGAGCAGCAGCGGATGGCACGGCTGCCGGCCTGGAGCGTCAGGGCAGTCACCACCCATGCCGCTCACCTAGGGCACGCGCGTCAGGCCCGGCGGTTTCCAGGTGCCGGCACCGGGGGGCAGGATGGACGGCGCCTCGTTCTTCGGCCAGTACAGCCGCATCACCAGGTAGATGGGGCCGTCCGGTGCGGGCAGCCAGTTCGATTCCCTGTCCTTGCCTGGCGAGTCCTTCTGCACGTACAGCGTCAGTGAACCGTCCTGGTTTCTGTTCAGGGACGGAAGCATCGGCGAGTTGATCAGGTAGCGGTTGATCGGGTTCTTGATCAACAGCTGCGTCTTGCCGTCGTACATGGTCACCGACCAGAAGGCGTTGACCGGCGGCAGCTGGTCCCTGGTGAAGGTCAGGGTGTAGTTGTGCTTCGATCCATCGAGTTCCTCGCCATTGGCCAGCGTGCGGGTCATCGGATACATCGCCTCAACCGCATCGTTGCCGTAGATGCCGCCCTTGGCGGCGGCGGCGCGCTTGAGCCAGTCGCCGTTGTAGAAGGCGCGGTCGCCGAACAGCGAGCCCACCTTCCAGCCGTTGACGTTCCTGATGCCGGCCTCCAGGTATTTGTCGACCTCGGCCTCGCCCTCCTTCATCCCCTCCAGGATGGCCGCCTTGTGGGCCGAAGGCAGGTCCTTGAAGTCGAACGCCTTGCCCGGGCCGATGCCGATCCTGGCGAGCCGGGCGCGGATCGCCTGCTCTTCGGGGCCGGCCGGCGCGAACTGCAGCGCAAAGTCCAGGTACTGGAAGAAGTTGGTCTTCACCAGGTCCTTGTCGATCGTCGGGAAGTCGACCGCCGGCGCCGCCGCTGGTGCCGGCTGCTTCAGAAAGGCCGACAGCGGCTGCGCCCTGTAGCCGGCCTGCACCTTGACAACGTTGGGCATGTCGTTGGCGTCGAACAGCTGGGTGCGGAAGATGGCGAGCGAGAAGTCGCTGCTCGACCGGAACACCTTCCGGATACCAGGCGGGGTCTTGCCCTTCCAGCTCGGACCGACGATCATGTAGTCGCCGGCCTCGGTGCCGGTGGCGCGGCTTCCGATGTAGCCGTAGTTGAAGGTGCTGCCGTCGATCAGCTGCACGGCGTAGTACCGCTTGCTGTCCACCGCCGGCACCGACAGCACCAGCGGTTCGGCACGCAGGTCCATCCAGAGCAGCGAGTAGGGCGTATCGCTGTTCGGCGTGATCACCGTCGTGTCCTTGTAGGTGAAGACGCGGGCCTCGTTGAAGATCTGGTTGAAGGGCGCCTTGAACTGCCCCGAATTCCTGTCGATGGCGAACTCGTCCATCACCGCGTAGTTCATGACGATGGGCAGGCCGTAGATGAAGCCTGCTTTGGCAATCGCCTTGACGTCCGCGATGCTCGGCACCGCCGGGGAGGCGGCCGCGTCACCCTTCGCTGCTGGTGTGACGGCGTTGGCGGGCATGTCGCAGACGGCCAGCGACACCAACCCGACAGCCCCGAAGAGGAATCCTGATGCGAGGGCGCGTCTGTGCGTGTTCATCAGATTCTTCATTCGGCCGAG
>CAZBMT010000191.1:0-5380 GCA_964492645.1 uncultured Cyanobium sp.
AACTGCCGGAAGGCGTTGTGGCTGACACCCCGGGCCAGGGCGGAGAGGGAATCGATCGCCATCCGGGACGGCTTGAACTGGCTGATCTCCGTCTTGATGATCTGCAGGTGATCCTCCAGACCGGTGGATTCCGGATAGGCGCAGATGATCTTCAGCAGGCCGTCCTGCTCCATCTGCTCGAAATCGATGCCCCAGCTGGTGGCGTTGCGCAGCAGCTGGGAGCGGGATTCCTCATAGGCGAACAGGATCGCCCGCTCCTTGCTGCGGCAGGCATCCTCCACAAACTTGCTGACCAGCAGCGTCTTGCCGGTGCCGGTGGCGCCGGTCGCCAGGATGATGGAGTCCTTGAAGAAGCCGCCCCCGCACATCTCATCGAGCCGGGGCACACCGGAGCTGAGGCGCACATTGGAGGAGCGCTGGGTAAGGCGCATTGCTCCCAGGGGGAAGACGCTGATGCCGTGGCTGCCCATGGTGAAGGGAAACTCCCCCTTCATATGGGTGGTGCCGCGCAGCTTGAGCACCTCCACGGTGCGGCGCCGCCGCTCCCCCTCCAGCACGTTGCGCAGGATCACCACGTTGTCGGAGACGAACTCCTCGACGCCGTAGCGGGCGATGGCTCCGTACTCATCGACCCGTTCGGTGGTCATCACCGTGGTGACGCCGATCTCCTTGAGCCGGGAGATCAGTCGGAAGATCTCGCGCCGCACCACTGAGATGGCGTCGTACTGCTGGAAGACGGCGGTGATCGAGTCGATCGCCACCCGCCGCGCCTTGTATTTGCGGATCGCGTAGTGGATCCGCTCGATCAGGCCGGAGAGGTCGAAGCTGCCGGAGACCTCCTGACCATCGGGGTCCGGGGAGGCATCGAGCAGGAACAGTTTGTTCTGCTCGACCATCTCCTGCAGATTCCAGCCGAAGCTGGAGGCGTTACGCAGGATGTCGAGGGGTGACTCCTCGAAGGTGACGAAGATGCCGTTCTCGTTGAACTGTCGTATGCCGTTGCAGAGAAAATTCAGAGAAAAGACCGTTTTCCCCGTTCCTGAGGTTCCGCTGATCAGGGTCGATCGGCCGATCGGCAGTCCGCCATGGCAGATGTCATCGAAACCCTCGATTCCCGTGGGTAGTTTCTGCATCTGCATTCGATTGGCAGCGGCGTCGTGGTCGTTGGGATCCGGCATCGAAGAGATGGAAGAGCGAGGGGTCGGACGGGGAACGGAGTTGACGCGTGGATGGCCTGGCCCGGCGGGGGTCGGCAGGCCCTGATCCGGGCTCATGATGTTTCCGGGGGTGACGGCACGCCCCCGGCCTCCAGATCATCGGCTTCGAGCGCGAAGTCCTCATCCGTGAGCTCTTCGTAGAGGAGATCCAGGCCGATCAGCACCCGGTCGCGGTCGGAGAGATCGCCGATGATCCGCCGCACCGGCGGGGGCAGGATCTTCGCCAGGGTGGGGGTGGCCAGGATCTTGTCCTCCTCCGCCAGCTGGGGATTCTTCAGCACATCGATCACCTTGAGGGCATAGACGCCGCGGAACTCCGACTCGAGGATGTCGCGCAGCGTCTTCAGGGCCCGCATCGAGTTGGGGGTGTTGCCCGCCACGTAGAGCTTGAGGATGTAGGTCTTGCGGAAGGTCATGGCTGGACTCAGGCGGATGGTCTGGAGGATTCGGCCGCGGCGGCGGGAGCGATGGGCAGGTCGGGGGGGATGGAGCGTCGATACATTTCGCAGAGGTGAGCCATCACATCGAGGAGGGCCAGCCGGTAGTCCTGAAGAAAGTCGTTCTTCTGGCCTTTGAGCATCAGCAGTTTGCGAAACTCCTCGATCAGATTTACGTGGATCTCCACCATCTTGGTGATCGGCAGATCGGCGAAGAAGGCCGTGTTCACGAAGCTCTCGATCGCCTGGTTGGCCGCGGCCGGGTTCTTGAAATAGCTGATCAGCAGGTCCCGGTAGGTGCGCCGCAGGGAGTCCAGCAGCTCGTTGCGCTCCTCGGCCTCCAGGTTGCGCAGGAAGCGGGAGGGATCCCGCTTGTAATACACCCCCAGATAACCGAGCCGTCCGTTGAGCCGGTTCGGCAGTTTCCAGCCGTCGGGGGTGGCCGCCCTGGTTTCGCTGCCGGCCGGAAGGGTGTTGCTGCGGAGGAACCGGGAGACGGCGGCATCCAGGCTGTAGCTCAGCTGCTCCAACTGGTCCGGGGGGAGGCGGACCTCCGCATCGTGGAACTTCACCTCGCCGTCCACCGGGCCGATCAGCACGGCCGGCAGCTCCAGGCCCTGGTCGTGGAGGCTGCCGAAGAAGGCCCCGTCCACGGCTCCCTCCTCCAGCAGGATGCCGTCAAGGTCCTCGCGGCGCTGCTCCAGCTGCTCCAGGGGGCCGGCGGCGGGATCCACCGGCACCAGCTGGTAGCGACCACCTCTGAGCCACTGGCCGCAGGCCTCGGCCAGGGCCGGGGTCTGGATGAGGGAAAGGATGTTGAGAACCGGTTGGGGCATCGACCGCTGCGGCGGGGAACTCCCCTGGCCGGCCTGATTCTTGACGGAAGGGAGACCCGGACGGGAGGATCTTAGTTCTGTCTTTCGATTCCGTGCGCCCAGGCCCAATGGCGTCGACCTGCCGCCAGCCTGGCCACGCCCCCTGAGCGATGACCCAAACCCCCCAGAAGGAAGCCCCCGAGAAGGAGCCCCTCGCCGCGCCCGCCACCGGCGCCCAGGCTGACGCCAGTGGCGCCTACGCCATCGTCGAGGCCTCCGGCCAGCAGTTCTGGCTCCAGCCCGATCGCTACATCGATCTCGACCGCCTCAACGCCGAGGTCGACAGCACCGTCACCCTGGAGAACGTGCTCCTGGTGAAGGACGCCTCCGGCACCACCCTGGGTCAGCCCTACGTCAAGGGCGCCACGGTGGAGCTCAAGGTGATGGCCCATCGTCGCGGCCAGAAGATCATCGTCTACAAGATGCGCCCCAAGAAGAAGACCCGCCGCAAGAACGGCCACCGCCAGGAGCTCACCCGGGTGATGGTCCAGTCGATCAGGGTGGGCGGCAAGTCGATCGCCTGATCGGGCCCCCGGCCTCCTCACCACTTCCCCGTTCCCCCGTCTCCTCCCGTTCCCATGGCCCACAAGAAAGGCACAGGTTCCACCCGCAACGGTCGCGACTCCAATTCCAAGCGTCTCGGGGTCAAGCGCTACGGCGGTGAGACCGTCAGCGCCGGCTCGATCCTGATCCGTCAGCGCGGCACCTCCGTGATCCCCGGCGTCAATGTGGGCCGCGGCTCCGACGACACCCTGTTCGCCCTGGTGGACGGGGTCGTCAGCTTCGAGTCCATCAAACGTGGCCTTCGCAACCGCAAGCGCATCAACATCGCCGCCGGCGCCTAGACACCCGGCAGGGGGGCGTCCGCCAGTTCAGCGCCGTCCCCCGGCACCTCCAGATAGCGCCGCAGCCAGCCCACCAGCAGGTAGAAGGGCAGGGTGTCGGCCAGGGCCGCCACCAGCTTGAACACATAGCCGCTGGCGATGAACACCCCCAGCTGGGGGAGCACGGGCTGGTCGGCCCGGATCGGCAGCACGTGGGCGGCGTAGTGGCTGATCAGGACCACCGCCGAGGTATCCACCACCTGGCTGATCAGGGTTGAGCCGTTGTTGCGCAGCCACAGGGCCTTGCCGTTGCTGAAGCTCTTCCAGAAATGGAACAGGCGCACATCGGTGAACTGGGCGGCCATGTAGGCGGCCATCGAGGCGCCCACGGCGCCGAAGGCCAGCCGGCGCACCTCAAAGAACACCGGCACCCCGTCGGCCTGGGTGTCCGCCGGCAGGCCCGCCACCCCACCGAATCCGTCCAGGCCCGGCAGGATGCCACCGAGCCAGAGCACCAGGACGATCCAGCCATTGAGCATCAGACCCACCCACACCACCTGGGAGGCGCGCCGTTCGCCCCAGATCTCGCTGATCAGGTCGGTGCAGAGAAAGGTGACGGGGTACGGCAGGGCCCCCACCGCCACGATGATCGGGAAGGAGCCGATGCTGCCCAGGTGGAGGAACCGGGTCAGCCCCAGGATGTTGAGCATGCCCATGGTCCCCAGGAAGATGCCGGCCAGCACCAGAAAGGTGACCTCGCGCCGGTCCTGCAGCGTCATCGGCGCCTGAGCATGGGAGAAGGTCCCTCCAGGCTGCCGCCATCGCCTCCGTCGCGCCACGGCTGCGGTTTCCTGGTGCTCGACAAGCCCGCCGGCCTGACCTCCCACGACGGGGTCGCCAGGGTGCGGCGCGCCTACGGCCTGCGGCGGGTGGGCCACGGCGGAACCCTGGATCCGGCGGTCACCGGCGTGCTGCCGATCGCCCTGGGGCCGGCCACCCGGTTGCTGCCCTACCTGCCCGGCGACAAGACCTACCGCGGCACCGTCCAGCTGGGGGTACGCACCGCCACCGACGACCTCGAGGGCGAGATGCTGGAGCTCTCGGCCGTTCCGCCCCTCGGCCCCGAGGCCCTCGAGCATGCCCTGGCCCGGTTCCGGGGCGAGATCCTTCAGGTTCCCCCCCAGGTCTCGGCCGTGCATGTGGATGGCCAGCGGGCCTACGCCCGGGTGCGGGCCGGGGAGCAACCGGCGCTGGCGGCGCGGCCGGTGCGGATCCATGGGCTCGACCTGTTGGGCTGGGACGCCGAGCGCGGCCGCCTGGAGCTGGAGGTGCGCTGTTCCGCCGGCACCTACGTGCGCGCCCTGGCGAGGGACCTGGGGGAAGCCCTCGGCTGCGGCGGTGCCCTGGCCAGCCTGCGCCGCACCGCTGCCCTCGGTTTCGGCCTCGACCAGGCCATTTCCATGGAGCGCCTGACGAGCGGCCCCCTCCCCCCGCTGCTGGATCCCCTCGACGTGCTGGTGGATCTGCCGCGCCAGCGCCTGGATCCGGCCCAGCTGTCGCCCTGGCGCTGCGGCCGGTCCCTGCCCCGTACGGTGGAGCAGTTGCCCGAGGGGCCGGTCGCCGTGCTCACCCCGGATGGCAACCTGGCGGGTATCGCCCGTGCCGATGGCAAGGGCCTGCTCCTGCCCCGGCTGGTATTCGACGCCGCCGGTTGATCCTCCTGCGACATCGCGATGGCCGGCCACAGCAAATGGGCCCAGATCAAGCGCACCAAGGCGGTGGTGGACGCCCGGCGGGGAGCCCTGTTCACGCGCCTGGGGCGGGAGATCACGGTGGCGGCCCGCGGCGGAGCCGATCCGGCCGGCAACTTCCAGCTGCGCACCGCCATCGAGAAGGCCAAGGTGGCGGGGCTCCCCAGCGCCAACATCGAGCGGGCGGTGGCCAAGGGCAGCGGCCAGGGGGGCGGCGGTGCCGACCTGTTCGAGGCGGTGCGCTACGAGGGTTACGGCCCGGGGGGCGTCGCCGTG
>CAZBMT010000192.1:0-5378 GCA_964492645.1 uncultured Cyanobium sp.
CAGCCAGCTGGGCCGCTGGGGCCTGGCCAGCTTCCCCAGCAACTGGCAGGAGGTGACCGAGCGCGTGCAGGATCGGGCGCTGTTCCGGAGCGCGGCCGCCGCCCTGGGGCTGCCGGCCTCGGAGCGCCCCCCGGCAGCGGTGGCGGGGCTGGCGGCGTTCGAGGGCGACCCTCTCGACCCGGCCGATCCCCTCAGCTACCTCGACCGCCTGGCCATCAAGGGCCAGGTGACCGTGGCCCCGGCGTCCCTGCCGCCGCCGCCCGCCCGGGTCCCGGACACCCCGGTCCCCGCCCCCGCCGGCCGCTGACCCCACGCCCTCACCCTCCTTTCCGCTCCTCCGCCCAGATGCAGACCCTGACGACGCCCCAGCCCAGCACCGTGGGCGCCGCCGAACCGTTCCTGGTGATCGACGGGGTCAGCAAGGTCTACCCCACCCCCGGCGGGCCCTACACCGTGCTCGACAACATCAGTCTGGAGGTGACCGAAGGGGAGTTCGTCTGCGTCATCGGCCATTCCGGCTGCGGCAAATCAACCCTGCTCGATCTGGTCTCCGGCTTCGGCCAGCCCACCAGCGGCGAGGTGCGGCTGGAGTCTGTGCCGATCCGGGAGCCGGGACCGGACCGGATGGTGGTGTTCCAGAACTATTCGCTGCTGCCCTGGATGTCGGCCGCCGAGAACGTGGCCCTGGCGGTGAACAACGTCTTCCCCCATCTGCGGCGCAACGGCGACGCCGACCGGATCGTGGAGAGCCACCTGGCGATGGTGGGGCTGAGTGAGGCCGCCGACAAGAGGCCGGCCAGCCTGTCGGGGGGCATGAAGCAGCGGGTCTCGATCGCCCGGGCCCTGGCCCTGCAGCCCAAGGTGCTGATCCTCGATGAACCCTTCGGCGCCCTCGATCCGATCACCAAGGAGGAGCTGCAGGAGGAACTTCTGAAGATCTGGCAGGAGCACCGGGTGACCATCCTGATGATCACCCACTCCATCGATGAGGCCCTGTTCCTCGCCGACCGGGTGGTGATGATGACCAACGGCCCGGCGGCGACGATCGGCGAGATCCTCGAGCTTCCCTTCCCCCGTCCCCGCCAGCGGGCCCAGCTGATGGAGATGCCGGAGTACTACGACTACCGGAACCACGCCCTGGACTTCCTCTACCGCCGTTTCGCCCACGACGACCAGTGAAGCCACCGGGCCCGGAGGGGGTGACGATCGCCGAAGGCCACACGCTGCTGCTGGAACCTGACCGTCGGGATGGCGTTCGCTGTTTCCTGATCGAACGGGGGCTGCTGAAGGTGTCGTTGTCCTCCGCAAACGGCCAGCCCATCACTCTCGGGTTCCTCCAGGCCGGCGACCAGCTGCCCCTGGAGTTTCAGCGCAGGGCCACCATGCACCTGGAGGCCATCACCCCGGTGCAACTGAGCGAATGCGGCGTGGAAGCGCCCCAGCCGGGGCAGCACAGCCTCAACGACTGGGCCGTGGATCTGCTGCTGATCCGCCGCCTGACCACGGCCGAGCAACGGCTCACGGCCCTGCTTCGCTTGCTGGCCGAACGCATCGGCCGCCGTCAGAAGGACTGGTACGTGCTGCCGCTCCCGCTCACCCACGCCCAGATCGCCGACCTGATCGGCCACACGAGGGTGACGGTGACCCAGCAGTTTTCCCTTCTCCGCCGTGCCCGGTTGGTCGAAACCTGCCGTGGCCCGGCCGGTGACCTGCGGCTGGCGCCGGGGCTGGTGGAGCCTCTGGCCGCCGACTCAGGGGCTGGTTGGGGACCGATCGGCTGAAGGGTCGCCGGGGGCCTGTGTCGAAGTAACCGGCACCGGACGCAGCGTCACCGCGGCGGCCTTGAGCTCCGGCTGCCGGGAGATGGGACAACCCAGGGCATGCATCAGCCGGTTCGCCTCGCAGGCCTGCTCCTGGGCCGCCCCCCAGTGCATGGGCAGGAACACCGTGCCCTGGCGGATGCGGTCGGTGACGAGCACCCGGGCCGTCACGGCAGCCCGCCGGGAGCGCACCTCGGCACGGCCGCCATCGCCCAGTCCGTGGGCCAGGGCGTCGGCGGGATGGACCTCCAGCAGCGGCTCGGCATGGGGCCGCAGCAACCGCTCGACCTGGCCCGTGCGGGTCATGGTGTGCCACTGCTCCAGATAGCGGCCGACGGTGAGCACCAGGGGGAAATCGCGGTCGGGGGGTTCTCCCAGGCCCATGGGCTGCTCGCTGATCAGCCGGGCCCGGCCGGAGGGGGTGGGAAAGCGGCCGGTGGTGTGCAGGCGCGGCGCACCGCCGCCGGGGGCCGTGCCGGCGGGGAAGGGCCACTGCTGGGGACCGTGCTCCTGCAGCAGCCCATGGCTGAGGCCGCTCAGATCGCACACCCGGCCCGCGGTGATCGCCGCGAACTCCTCGAACACCTCGGCCGAGGAGCCATAGCGGAACTGTTCGGCGAAGCCGAGGCGCCGGCCCAGTTCGGCGAAGATCGCCCAGTCGGGGCGGGCCTGGCCGGGGGGCGCGCGGAAGGCCGGGCAGAGGGTGACGCGGCGCTCGGAATTGGTCATCACCCCGGCCTTTTCGCTCCACTGCGCCGCCGGCAGCACCAGGTGGGCGATGGCGGCGGTTTCGGTGCCGGCGTAGGCCTCGCTCAGCACCACCAGCGGGCAGCGGGCCACGGCCGCCCGCACCCGGTCGAGCCAGGGGAGGCTCACCAGCGGGTTGGTGGCCGCCACCCACCAGAGCCCCAGGCCCCCCCGCTCCATCGCCTCGATCTGCTCCCACACGGTCAGACCCGAAGCCGGCGCGATGCTGCCCGGCGCCAGGCCCCAGTGCCGCTCGATCTCGCTGCGGTGGCCGGCGTCGGTGACGGAGCGGTAGCCCGGCAGCAGCCGGGCCAGGCCGCCGGCCTCCCGGCCCCCCATGGCATTGGGCTGGCCGGTGAGGGAGAAGGGGCCCGCCCCGGGCCGGCCGATCTGGCCGCTCACCAGGTGCAGGTTGATGATCCCCGCCACGGTGGCGGTGCCCTCGACACTCTGGTTCACCCCCATCGACCAGAGGCTCATCACCCCGGCGCTGGCGGCCCAGAGGTCCGCCAGCTCACGCAGCTGACGCTCCTCGATGCCGCAGAACCGGCTCACCTTTCCAGGCGTCCAGCCCGCCCAGAGCTCGGCGAGCGCCTCGAAACCCTCGGTGGATGCCGCCACGTAGGCCCGGTCCATCGCCCCCTGATCCAGCAGCAGGTGGCCGAGGCCGTGCAGCAGCGCCAGGTCGGTGCCGGGCCGGATCGCCAGGTGCAGGTCGGCCGCATCGCTGGTGGCGGTGGCGCGGGGATCCACCGCCACGATCCGCAGGTCCTGCTTCTGCCGGCGCTTGCGCTTCAGCAGCCGCTGGAACAGCACCGGGTGGCACTCGGCGGTGTTGGTGCCGATCAGCAGCACCGTGTCGGCCAGGTCGAGATCGTCGTAGCAGCAGGGGGGGCCATCGCTGCCGAAGCTGCGCAGGTAGCCGGAGACGGCCGAACTCATGCACAGGCGCGAGTTGGCATCGAAGTTGTTGCTACCCAGCGCCCCCTTGATCAGCTTGTTGGCGACGTAGTAGTCCTCGGTGAGGAACTGTCCGGAGCCGTACATGGCGATCCCTTCGGGGCCCTTCTCGGCCAGGGTGCGGCGCACCTGGGCCTCGATCAGGTCGAAGGCCCGGTCCCAGCCGATCGGCTCGAAGGGCTCATCGGTTCGCGCCCGGTGGAGCGGTGTGGTGAGGCGATTGCGGTGCAGGGTCTCGCCCACCGTGGCCCCCTTGACGCAGACCTGCCCCAGGGAGGAGGGGTGGTGGCGATCGCCGCGGGCCGTCCAGGTCGCCTCGCCGACGGCAGGGGCCGCCGCGGGGGGCTTCATCTCCAGACCGCAGCCGACGCCGCAGTAGGGGCACTGGGCCCGGGCCGGACCATCGTTGGGGAGAGGGGCCGAGGGGTGGCTCAAGGTCGCGGCCTGTCGACAGGGGCCGGGCGACGGGCCGCCGCCGGGCCGTTGCGAACCACCATCACCACCCCGGCTGCAGGGGCGAGCTTAAGTGAGCGGGCCGTCTCGATTCCATGGGAGTCCCGCCGTGACCACCACCCAGCACGAGCCAGCCCGCCGCGAGGTGATCCTGATCCGCCATGGCGAGACGGAATGGAGCCTCTCGGGCCAGCACACCGGCAGCACCGACATCCCCCTCACCGCGCGGGGGGAGGAGGCCGCCCGCGGCCTGGCACCGCTGCTGGCGAGCAGCCCGTTCTCCCTGGTGCTGTGCAGCCCCCTGCAGCGGGCCCGGCGCACCTGCGAACTGGCGGGGCTGACCGCCCAGGCCCAGCTGGAACCCGATCTGGTCGAGTGGGACTACGGCGCCTACGAAGGTCTGACGACCACGGAGATCCAGGCGAGGCGCCCCGGCTGGATGGTCTTCCGCGACGGCTGTCCGGACGGGGAGAGCCCGGCCGCGGTGGGGGAGCGGGTGGATCGGGTGATCGGCCGGTTGCGGCAGGAGGACGGCCGGGTGGCCCTGATCGCCCACGGCCACCTGCTGAGGGTGTTCATGGCGCGCTGGATCGGCCTGAGCCCCGGCCATGGCGCCCATTTCCTGCTCGACACCGCCACCCTCTCGGTGCTCTCCGATTACCGGGGCCTGCCGGCGGTGCAGTGCTGGAACGCGCCCCTGGCTCCGGGCCCCTGAGGGCGGTCCATGTCGGATTGCTGACCCCCGCCCGGCTCGTTCGCCCAATCACCTGCTTTTCCACGCAGGCAGGCGAAAGTTGAGGTCACAGCCCTCGCATGTGACGGTCATGACTGCCTCGACTCTGGCCCCGTTCGAGACCCAGGCCTCCACCCCCGAGGACGAGCACGAACTTGCCCTGATCGACGCCTGGTGGCGCGCCGCCAACTACCTGGCGGTGGGCATGATCTACCTGCGCGCCAACCCGCTGCTGGCGGAGCCCCTGCGCCATGAGCACGTCAAGGCGCGGCTGCTGGGCCACTGGGGCTCCTCCCCCGGCCAGGCCTTCCTCTGGGCCCACGCCAACCGGGTGATCCGCCGCCATGACCTCGACATGATCTACCTGTCGGGGCCGGGCCACGGCGCCCCCGGGGTGCTCGGCCCCACCTACCTCGACGGCAGCTACAGCGAGGTCTACCCGGACAAGAGCCAGGACAGCGAGGGGATGCGCCGCTTCTTCAAGCAGTTCTCCTTCCCCGGCCACATCGGCAGCCACTGCACCCCGGAAACCCCCGGTTCGATCCACGAAGGCGGCGAACTCGGGTATGTGCTGTCGCACGCCTGCGGGGCGGTGTTCGACAACCCCAATCTGATCGCCCTGGCCTGCGTGGGGGATGGCGAGGCCGAAACCGGACCCCTGGCCA
>CAZBMT010000193.1:0-5368 GCA_964492645.1 uncultured Cyanobium sp.
TGACCAACATCCTGCGGGACGTTGGTGAGGATTGCGGCCGCGGCCGCATCTACCTGCCCCAGGAGGATCTCGACCGCTTCGGTTATTCCGAGGCCGATCTTATGGCCGGGCGCCTCAATGAGAACTGGCAGGCGCTGATGCGGTTTCAGCTGGAGCGGGCCCGGGACTGGTTCAACCGCTCCGAGGCTGGGGTTCGCTGGCTGGCTCCGGATGCCCGCTGGCCGGTGTGGGCATCCCTGCGGCTGTATCGGGGGATTCTTGATGTCATCGAGCGGTTGGATTATGACGTCTTCAATCACCGCGCCTTTGTGCCAAGGGTCGGCAAATTGCTGGATCTTCCCCTCTCCTATGTGATCGCCCAGACCCGATGAAGCGACTGGAAGTGCTCCGTCGCTGCTGACCCCGGCCCTGGCGGGTGACATTCCCTCCCCCGCCCCTCAGGCCTGATCCCCCATCATGAGCCACCCCTCCAGCAACGGATTCACCAAGGAGGGCTGCTCGTCGTGGGGGCAATGGCCGAGAGAGGGAAGAATCCGCAACTCACGCACGGCAGGAAACGTCTCTGCCCAGCGGCAGGCTTCGGCGACCGGCTCCCATGGGTCCGCTTCCCCCCAGAGCATTCGCACAGGAGTGGCCATTTCCGAGAGCAGATCCGGGGCAAGCCGATCCTGGAAGAGGTTGATGAACCCGCGGAAGCTCTCGTCGGCCCCGGGGCTTCGCGTCGGCAGGAGCAGCAGTTGCACGAGCTGATCGTCGAGGCCGTTGCCTGTGGGATAGGCCTGGGCGAGAACCCCTCGGATCAGGCTGGGCCTGGCCAGCCAGCGGAACAGCCGGGCGGTGAGCCAGCGCTGCCGCACCAGCCGCTTGAGCAGGGGCCGACCGACCCTGCCCATCGGGGGCTGCTCGCTGAGACGTCGATCGTCGAGGCTGCGTTGCGCGCAGTCAATGAGAATGACCTGCCGCACGTCCAGTCCGAGCCTGACGGCCGCAGCCAGGGCCACGACCCCGCCGATCGAATTGCCGACGAGCTGGATCGGGCAGCCGATCACTTCCCTGACGAAGGCCGCCACCTGGTCGGCCCACAGGTCGATGCCGTAACGGATCGCCAGACCATCGTCGGGTTCGTCATCGAGGCGTGAGCGGGGTTTGCTGCTGGCTCCAAAGCCGATCAGGTCGATGGCGAAGGCGGGACGCCGGCCGGCCAGGGCAGGGAGGTTGTGCCGCCAGTGCTCCTTGCAGGCACCGAAACCATGGACCATCAGGACCGGGAGTGCTCCGGAGGGATCCCGCGCCGGCATCGTGCTGCCCGCATAGGTCACCAGCTGACCGTGCCATTGCCAGGTTCCCAGCCAATCCTCGGGGTAGATGGATCCGGCTGGCATGGTGGTTACGAAGGCAGCGGGGCTAGGCCCGGGGGAGCGCCAATGGCGAACCCCCTATGGATTCCGGAGGCCTGCATCGTCGTGAATGGCCGCCGACACCGTGTCCCGTCAGTCCAGGCCGGCAGGACAGTCAGGCCCGATCTCAGACTGCTGCCTTCTGATTCGCCAGCAGGCTCTTGAGCTTGGCCAGTTCGCCGGCCCAGCGGGGATCGGGGGCGCCTTCGCCGACGGCGTCGGCATGGACCACCTTGTTGACGCTCTTGCGGGCGGCGGTGGGGGCGCTGCCGGGGCGGCGGTCGTTGCCGGCGGCCCCGCGGACCTCACGGCGCTGCTCGGAAATCTCGATCCGAAGGGTGCTGCCGCCGAAGTCCTTGCCGTTGAGCTGGGCGATCACGGCCTCGGCCTGGGCCAGGTCGTCGACGTTGGCGAAGCCGAAGCCGCGGCAGGTGCCGGTCTCCCGGTCGTTCACGGCCTTGAAGCGAACCCCTTCTCCCACGCTCGAGAAGAGAGCATCCAGCTCTTTGGCATCAAAGGTTTGCGGCAGGTTGCCGACATAGAGACGAACGCTCATGGGGAGGGGCTTCAGGAAAAGGAAAAAACTCTGGCAGGCGGTGCGATCGCGCCATTGCATCCAGCAGTTAATCACGTCGTGGGTCCGCTACCGCGCCGGGATCGCGGCGTTCGAGCCAGAGCCTGGCCGCTGCAACGGTCTCTTCAACCGATTGCGGATCGGTCAACTCCGCTGTGTCCGTCGCTGCGGTTCCGCCGAGTCGACCGAAGGCCCGTTCGGCCGTGAGATGGTCGATCAGCTGACCCAGCCGGGGGCCCGGCGGGATGGCCAGGAGTTGCTGCAGCCGGCGGCCGTCCAGGGGCGGACGGGGATGGAACAGGCGATCCGCCGAGTTGCGCCACCGCACCATGGCCGCCCGTGCCGCCGCCGGATCGAGCGACACCAGCAGGGCGGGCAGATCCGCCTCCAGCTGGCGGTGCATCTGCAGCCGGTCCACTTCGCCCAGGGCCTCCAGGGACGGCCCGCCCTGGGGCGAAGCGCTGCGCTGGAGCCGGTCGTGCCAGTGCCGCAGCCGCTGGCAGCGCTGCTGCAGGCGCCGGCTGGCCCGCAGCCGCTCCAGGGTCGGGCCATCGAGCACGGCCGCCAGGCGCGCCAGCGGCAGGGCCCAGGCCGCCTCCGGCGGCGTCAGGCCGCAGGCTTCCGGTCGCTGTCGTCCGAGGTTCTCCAGCCGGGAGCCGGACCCGGCCGCGGCCCCCCAGGGCTGGAGCAAACCCGCCTCCAGGGCCAGCCCCAGCCCCCGGTGCCCCTCGGCAGCGGCGGCCAGCCGTTCCAGCTCCGCCAGCACCCGTTCCCCGGCGACGATGGTGATTCGCTGCCGGTGACGTCCGATCAGCTCCCAGGTGGCCGGAGCGATGCTGAACGCCAGTTCGCAGGCCAGCCGCACCCCCCGCAGCAGCCGCAGGGGGTCGTCGAGCAGGTTGGCTTCGCTGATGGCCACCAGCCGGCGGGCCGCCAGATCCGGCAGCCCGCCGCAGGGGTCGATCAGCCGCTGATCCGCGTCCGATCCGCGCCCGGTCGCCGCGGCGCCCTCCAGGGGCAGGGCGATGGCGTTGGCGGTGAAGTCGCGGCGGCCCAGGTCGGCGGCCAGATCCTCGCCGGCGCAGCGGGCCAGGTCGATCGTCCAGCCCGCCAGCACCAGCCGGGCGATCGAACGCTCCTGGTCCAGCACCACGCAGCTGCCGCCCAGTCGCCGCGCCAGGCGCCGGGCCAGGTCGATGGCATCCACGGGCACCACCAGATCCAGATCCGGCCGCTCGGTCAGGCGGCCCAGCAGGCCGTCCCGGACCGCCCCCCCCACCAGCGCCGTTCCCGCCGGCAGCTGCTGGGGCGCCACCGGCCAGCGCTCCGGCGCCAGGGCCCGCCACAGCTCAGGGACTTGACGTCCCGGCTCGCACGCCACAATGGGCGCCCTGCTGGGCCGCGGCGGCATGTGCATCTGCGTGGATTGCCACTGGGTCGAGCGTTGTCAGGCCTACCACGCGGTCGAGCGCCAGCATGGCGTCGCCCACCTCAATCCCCACCCCGACTTCAGCCCCCGCGAGCCGCGCATCCACGTGCAGGTGCTGGATCTCGACGCCGCCGGCGCGAGCGTGGGGGTGGAATGGGACGTGCGGGCCTGCTCCGACTTCCGCTCCGATCCAGGCCGTTGGCGTCGCTGGTGCCCCGACGGACCGCTGCCGACATGAGCCTCCCTCCCGAGACGCACGGCCGCCGCTGGCTGCTGGCCCTGCACAGCTCCAGCGAGAGCCTCGGCGTCGGGCTGCAGCGCCTCGGGGCGCCGGCGCCCGAGCGGCTGGCGACGTTCCCCCTCGGCCGCTCCCTCTCCAACGGGCTGTTCGACGCCCTGGAGTCGGTGCTGCCGGCCAGCGCCTGGCCCCACCTGGGCCGTCTGGCGGTGGCCACCGGCCCGGGAGGCTTCACGGGCACCCGTCTGACGGTGGTGCTGGCCCGCACCCTGGCCCAGCAGCTGGCGCTGCCCCTCGACGGCATCAGCAGTTTCCGCCTGATGGCCCGCCGCCTGCTCACCGGACCAGAGCCGCCTGGTGATGACGGCCCCTTCTGGCTGGTGCAGGAACTGCCGCGGCGCGGTGTGGTGGCGGGGCTCTACGACGCCGACCCGGGCCAGCCCGGGGGTGTCGCCGAGCTGGAGGCCCCGCGGCTCCATCGCGGCAGCGAGGCGCTGGCCCCGTACCCGATCCATCCGGCCCTGGTGCAGCTGCCGGAGGACGTGGTCCAGCTGCTCGGCTTCAGTGCGGCGAACGCCGCCGATGGTCGGGACGCCCCCTGGCAACCGGTGCTGCCCCTCTATCCCACCAGTCCGGTGGAGGCGCTCCCATGCTGAGCCGCCCCGGGCCCCGCCCCCAGCCCCGGCCGCACCGGCGCCGCACGCGTCGCCCCGCTGCTGCCGCCGCGGTGCCCCCGGCCGCTCCTCCCCAGCGTTCCCGCCGCGGGCAGCGCCCCCGGCGCCCCGTTTCGGGCCGGGTGCTGCTGGCGGGCCTGGCGGGACTGGCCCTGCTGGGGCTCTCCCGCGGCGGCTGGTGGCCCACGCCGCCGCCGCCCCAGATGATCCTGGTGCTGGGGGGGGATGCGGATCGGGAGGCGGCGGCGGCCCGCCTGGCCCGCGTGGACGGACTGCCGGTGGTGGTCACCGGCGGCACCAATCCCGAGTACGCCCACTGGCTGTTCCTGCAGAAGGAGGGGCTGTCCCCCCGCCAGGTCCAGCTCGACTACCGGGCCCGCGACACGATGTCCAATTTCACCTCCCTGGTCGACGACCTGCGCAAGGCCCGGATCCGCCATGCCCTGCTGGTCACCTCCGCCGACCACATGGAGCGGGCGCTGCTGGTGGGACGGATCGTCGCCGGCAGCCGCGGCATCCATCTCACGCCGGTCCCCGTGCCCTGCGGTGAGCTGTGCGTCGTCGAGGGGCGTCGGCGCCTCTGGGGCGACGGCGCCAGGGCGGCCCTCTGGGTGATCACGGGTCAGGACATCAGGCCGTGGGTGGAAGAGCGGGTGGCTCCCTGGCTGGAAAAAGCAGGGATCCGCTGATCGGCCCCAGATCCAGCATCCGGTTGATCTGCTCCTGGGCGGCGCGGGTGGCGGCGTCCAGGTCGGGGCGGCGCCGGGAGGCCGGCGGCGGGATCGGGGTGCCGATGCGGATGTGGATCGGCACCAGCCGGGGGCCATGGCCCCCGGGCCCCAGGGCCCGGTGGCTGTTGATGATCGCCACCGGCAGCAGCGGCACACCGGCCCGCGCCGCCAGCAGGGCTGCCCCCGGCTGGGGCTGGTTGACGCGGCCATCCTGCTGGCGGGTGCCGTCGAGGAAGACGCCCGTGGCCCAGCCCTGCAGCAGCCGGTCGGTGGCGGTGCGGATCGCTTCCCGGTCACCGGCACCGCGCTCCACCGGGTAGGCGCC
>CAZBMT010000194.1:0-5359 GCA_964492645.1 uncultured Cyanobium sp.
GCCACTAGTACCTGAAACTAGCGCGTCTACCAATTCCGCCACATCCGCTGGCGTGTAGCCGCCGCGGAGACCGCGACGCTCGAAGGAGCATAAATCATCGCCGGCGGCCCGCCCCTCCAGACCTTGGCGGCAAGCGGGTGGCAAGACAGTTTGAGCGGCGACCCCCTAGACGACGGGATCATTCGTTGTCAAGATGCCCCCGAAATTGATACCAGGACTCCAGTCCATGACCGTATCCGCCATGCCTGTCAAGGCCATTGCCGCCACCAGGCTGGAGATCAGTGGTGGACGGCGTCTGGACGGGGAACTGAGGGTCAGCGGAGCCAAGAATTCGGCCCTGGTGCTGATGGCCGCCTGCCTGCTCACCGAGGATGGGCTGCGGCTCAGCAACGTTCCTCCCCTGACCGACATCACGGCGATGGGGGAGATCCTCTCCGCCCTGGGGGTGAGGGTGCAGCGCGGTGGCGACGCCATCGTCCTGCACGGCGACCACATCACCACCGCCGCCCCGCCCTATGAGCTGGTCAACAGCCTGCGGGCCAGCTTCTTCTGCATCGGCCCCCTCCTGGCCCGCATGGGCATGGCCCAGGTGCCCCTGCCCGGCGGCTGTCAGATCGGCACCCGGCCGGTCGTGGAGCACGTCAAGGGGCTCAAGGCCCTCGGCGCCCAGGTCACCATCGAGCACGGTGTGGTCACCGCCGTGGTGCCCGGCCGCCAGCGCCGGCTCACCGGTGGCCACATCCACCTCGACTGCCCCAGCGTCGGCGCCACCGAGACCCTGATGATGGCGGCGGCCCTTGCCGACGGCGAAACGGTCATCGACAACGCCGCCCAGGAGCCGGAGGTGATCGACCTGGCCCGGCTGCTGCTGGCCATGGGGGCCAAGGTGCGCGGCGCCGGCACCCCCACCATCACCATCGTCGGAGTGGAGCGGCTGCACGGGGCTGACTACGCCGTCATCCCTGACCGCATCGAAGCTGGCACCTTCCTGCTGGCCGGTGCCATCACCCGCTCCCGGCTGAGGGTCTTCCCCGCCCTGCCCGAGCACCTCGGTGCCGTGATCACCAAACTCGAAGAGGCCGGCTGCCGCATCGAGGCCGACGGCCAGGGATTGATCATCCATGCCGACCGGGTGCGGGCGGTGGATCTGCGCACCCAGCCCTTCCCAGGCTTCCCCACCGATCTGCAGGCCCCGTTCATGGCCCTGCTGGCCACCGCCGAGGGCACCTCGATGGTGGTGGAGAACATCTTCGAGAACCGCCTCCAGCACGTGGCCGAGCTGCAGCGCATGGGCGCGGACATTCGCATGCAGGGCAACACCGCCTGCGTCGAGGGGGTGGCCCGCCTCAGCGGCGCCCCCGTCCACGGCACCGACCTGCGCGCCTCCGCCGCCATGGTGCTGGCCGGGCTCGCCGCCGACGGCATCACCACCGTGCGGGGCCTGGAGTACCTCGACCGGGGCTATGCCGATCTGGAGGGCAAGCTCAACGCCGCCGGCGCCTCGATCCGCAGGCTGCCCACCACCGCCGCCTAGAGTCTCCCCTGCGGGAGCGTGCCGGAATTGGTAGACGGACTCGACTCAAAATCGAGCGCCTTCGGGCATGTGGGTTCGAGTCCCACCGCTCCCATCCAGCCGGCACCTGTCGCGGCGGTGGTCGCCCCGGTGATGGACACCTACGGGCGCTATCCCCTGACCCTGACCAGGGGCAAGGGCGTCTGGCTCTGGGATGACCAGGGGCGTCGCCACCTCGACATGGTGGCCGGCATCGCCGTCTGCACCCTGGGCCACAGCGACCCGGTGCTGCAACGGCGGCTCTGCCGGCAGCTGGGTCGGCTTCAGCACGTCTCCAACCTCTACCGGATCCCGGAGCAGGAGGCCCTGGCCGCGGCGATCGTCGCCCGCAGCTGCACCGACCGGGTGTTCTTCTGCAATTCCGGCGCCGAGGCCAACGAGGCCGCCATCAAGCTGGCCCGCAAGCACGGCCACCAGGTGCGCGGCATCGCCGATCCGCTGATCCTCACCGCCGAGGCCAGCTTCCACGGCCGAACCCTGGCCGCGGTGACCGCGACGGGCCAGCCGAAGTACCACCAGGGTTTCGAACCCATGGTGTCGGGCTTCCGCTACTTCCCCTACAACGACATCGCCCGCTTCGAGGCGCTGCTGGCCTCCTGTGAAGCCGACGGTCCCCGGGTGGCGGCCGTGCTGCTCGAACCGATCCAGGGCGAGGGCGGGGTCAACCCCGGCGATCCGGCCTTCTTCCGTCGCGTGCGCGAGCTCTGCGATGCCCACCGGATCCTGCTGATCTTCGACGAGGTGCAGATCGGCGTCGGCCGCAGCGGCCGCTGGTGGGGCTACGAACAGCTCGGCGTCGAGCCCGATGCCCTGACCATGGCCAAGGGTCTGGGCGGCGGCATCCCCATTGGTGCCCTGGCGGTGAAGGCCGCGGTGGACCACTTCCGCCCCGGCGACCACGCCAGCACCTTCGGCGGCAACCCCTTCGCCTGCCGCGCCGGCCTCACGGTGATCGAGGAGATCGAACGCCGGGGCCTGCTGGAGAAGGTGAAGACCAACGGCGCGCTGCTCCAGTCCCTGCTCCAGGAACTGGTGGCCCGAAACCCCGAGCGGCTGGCCGGCGAGCGCGGCTGGGGCCTGCTGCGGGGCCTGGTGCTGCGCGAAGGCGGGCCCACGGCACCGGAGATCGTCAAGGCGGCCATGGCGGAAGGGCTGCTGCTGGTGCCGGCCGGCCCCGGGGTGGTCCGGTTCGTGCCACCGCTGGTGATCAAGCCCCGCCAGCTGCGCAAGGCGGTGAAGCGCCTGGAGAAGGCTCTCCTCAGCCTGGCCTGATCCGTCCCTGTCCGTGCCGTCCCCGCTGCCCCCCCCGGTCGATCTGGGCGACTTGCTCGAACCCTTCGCCCGCCGCGGCGTCGACCTGGGCCTGGAGCGGCTGGCCTGCGCCCTGGCCGAGGGGGGCCACCCGGAACGGCGCTTTGCCGCCGCCCAGGTGGCCGGCACCAACGGCAAGGGCTCGATCTGCACCTTCCTGCACGCGATCCTGCGGGCCGCCGGTGTCCACGTGGGCACCTACCGCTCCCCCCACCTGGTGAGCTGGTGCGAGCGCATCCAGGTGGATGACGCCTGGATCTCGCCCACCACTCTGCGGGGGGATCTGGCCCGCTGGCAGCCCCTCGCCCGCCAGCACCGCCTCACCCCCTTCGAGCTGATCACGGCCGCGGCCTTCGAGCACTTCGCCCGCGAGCGGGTGGATCTGGCGGTGCTGGAGGTGGGCCTGGGGGGACGGCTCGATGCCACCACCGTCCACCCCCTCCGGCCGGTGGTCGGCTTCGGGGCCATCGGCCTCGACCACCGCGAGCACCTGGGCGACACCCTGGCCGCCATCGCCGCCGAGAAGGCCGCCGTGATGGGACCGGGCTGCCGGGCCTTCAGCGCCGCCCAGGAGCCCGAGGCCCGCCGGGTGCTGGAGGCGGAGGCCCGCCGCCGCGGTGCCAGCCTGCAGTGGCTCGATCCCCTGCCGGCCGTGGCCGACGGCGGTCCCCGCCTGGGGCTGGCCGGAGACCTGCAGCGCTACAACGGGGCCGTGGCGGTGGCCATGGCCCGGGCCCTGACCGCCCCGGACGGCCCGCTGGCCGGCACACCCCTGGACGCGGCGGCCATCCGCGCCGGCCTGGCGGCGGCCCGCTGGCCCGGTCGGCTGGAGCGGCACCGCTGGCGGGGCCGCGAGCTGCTGATCGACGGGGCCCACAATCCCCCGGCGGCGGCCACGCTGCGCCGCGAGCTCGACCGGCTCGACGGGGGCGAAAACGGAGGCGCCGAGGGCGGTGTCGACAGCGTCCGGCCGCGCCGCTGGCTGCTGGGCATCCAGCGCCACAAGGAGGGGGCGGTGATGCTGGAGCAGCTGCTGCGCCCCGGCGATCGGGCGGCGGTGGTGGCGGTGCCGGAGCACGCCAGCTGGACCATGGAGGAGCTGGCCGCCGCTTGCCCGGGGAAGGCCGGTCAACTGGAGCCTGCCGGCAGCCTTGCCACCGGACTGGACAGCCTGCTGGCCCCCGGGCCGCTGCCGGTGGTGGCCGGCTCCCTGTTCCTGCTGGGGGCCGTGCTGCCCCTGTTCGATGCCCCCGAGGCTGACGAAGTCCCCGGGGCGGGCCAGCCTGGAGGGATCCCCGGCAGCCACGGTCCATGACGACGGCCCCCGCCTCCGCTCCCCCCCGGCCCTCGGGCAGCCCCCGTCCGTCGGGCCTGGGGCTGCGGCTGGCCGGCCCCTTGCTGGTCCTGCTGCTGGGTCTGCTGCTGGCCCCCGCCGGCGCCCTGGCCGACTTCCAGGACCGGGTCGATTACACCCTCACCAACCAGAGCGGCAAGGACTTCAGCGGCCAGCAGCTGGCCGGCAGCTCCTTCGCCGGGGCCACGGGCCGCCAGGCCCGCTTCAGGGACGCGGATCTGCACGGGGCGATCCTCACCCAGGCCGCCTTTCCCGAGGCTGACTTCCACGGCGCCGACCTCAGCGACGCCCTGATGGACAAGGTGGACATGAGCGGCACCGACCTCACCGGCGCGGTGCTGCGCGGAGCGATCGCCTCCGGCAGCAACTTCACCGGCGCTACGGTCACCGATGCGGACTTCACCGATGCCCTGCTCGACCGGGTGGACCAGCGCAACCTCTGCCGTGAGGCCCGGGGCACCAACCCGGTGACCGGGGCCGACACCCGCCTGAGCCTCGACTGCCGTTGATCGCTCACGGGGCCTTCCCTAGCCCCGCCAGCCCCGCAGCTTGCCCGGGTTCATCAGACCAGCCGGGTCGAAGGCGGCCTTGGCCGCCACCTGATCGGCATCCACCACCCCGAGCCCGCCATCCTCGACGGTGATCACGTGGGGATCGAAGGGCACCGCCCCCAGCCCGCGGCACTGGGCGACGAGGTCAGCGAGGGCCTCGGGACCCTGCCAGCGCACCAGGGGCAGGGCCGTCAGCCGGGGCGCCCCCATGTGGCGCACGCCCTCCAGGTGCCAGAGCACGTCGGTGCCCCAGCGCTCGCGCACGCCCTCCAGAAGCGGCGCCTCCGGCCTGGGCAGCAGCAGCTGCAGGTAGGTCCAGTCCGGCGCCTGGGCCCTCCAGTGCAGGGTGGTGTGGTTCCAGGTGAGTTCCCCCAGGGGCAGGCCACGCCCCCGTCCCGGCTCGGGCCGCCGTCCCTGCCAGAGGATCCGGCCGCCCCGGGCCGCCAGCCAGCCGGGCAGCGGTTCCAGGCTGTCGGGGGCGGCGTGCAGCAGCAGCCGGTGCTCCCCGGAAGCGGCGGCGGGGCAGCCGGAGGGCCAGGGCATGGCCGCCGCCACCGGGGCCTCCAGCAG
>CAZBMT010000195.1:0-5355 GCA_964492645.1 uncultured Cyanobium sp.
GCGATCCCCTGGCCCCCGAGGCGCTGCAGGCCCGGGATCGGGCCTACGCCTTCACCCACTCCAGCAGGGAGCTGCTGCAGCGCCTGGGGCTCTGGGGCGACCTGCGGCCCACCCTGGTGCCCTTCCGCCGGCTGCACCTGCGCGACGTGGCGGCGGAACGCGATGTGCGCTTCGAGCCGGCCGACCTGGGCCAGGCCGACGCGGTGGGCTGGATCGGCTCCCACCGGCCCCTGATGGCGCTGCTGCTGCGGCGCCTCGGCCAGCACCCCGCCGTCCGCCTGGAGCTCGGCGACCTGGCGCAGGCCCTCTGCACGGACGACGGGACCGACGCCGACCTGCTGGTGGCCGCCGACGGCCACGACTCCCCCACCCGCCGGGCCCTGGGTATCGGTCAGTGGAGCCATCCCTACCGCCAGGCCTGCCTCACGGTGCAGGTGGAGATGCGCGGCTGCGCCGATGACGAGGCCTGGGAACTGCTGCGGCCTGAAGGCCCCTTCGCGGTCCTGCCCCTCGGTCGGCGCCGCTTCCAGTTGGTCTGGAGCGCCCCGGTGGCCCGCTGCCGCCAGCTGGAGGCCCTGGACGCCCCGGCCTTCCTCGACCGGCTGGCGGGCGCCCTGCCGGACCGGCTCCAGCCCGATGCCCTGCTGGCCCGGCCCCGCGCCTTTCCGGTGGCCCTGCAGCTGGCCCGGCGCCTGCACCGGGGTCGCACGGTGCTGGTGGGGGAGAGCGCCCACCGCTGCCATCCGGTGGGCGGCCAGGGGTTGAACCTCTGCTGGCGGGATGTGGCGGTGCTGCAGCGGCTGGCCGAGCGGGCGGCCCGGGGGAGCCTCTCACCGCGCCGCCTCGGCGCCGCCTACGGCCGCCGCCGCTGGCCCGATCTGCTGCTCACCCTGCTGGCCACCGACCTGCTGGTGCGGGTCTTCTCCAACCGCCACCGGTGGCTCCTGCCCCTGCGCCGTCTGGCCCTGGCCTGTCTGGCCCGCGTCGACGCCAGCCGGGCCCTGGCCCTGCGGGCCATGACCCAGGGACCTTGTCGCCTGGGCCGGCCGCTTGCAGCATGGGGGGATGGTGATCAGCAGCTCCCCCCAGCCCCTGCCCTCCCCGGCCATGCTGCGCTTCCTGCGCCATCAGCTGGGCCTGAGTGAGAACGCCCTGCAGCTGGGCATCCGCCAGTCCCAGCTGGAGCAGGCGCCCCTCCCGGCCGTTCTCTGGCGGTTCGGGCTGATCAGCCTCGAGCAGTTCGACAGGGTCCTGGCCTGGCAGGACCAGCAGAGCTGAGCACCGTCCCAGACGGAGCCCCGCCTCAGCTGTAGATGATCAGCGACTCGATCGGATGCTCCTGGGGCAGCCGGCTGCGGCCGTCGAGGGCCGCCAGCTCCGCCAGAAAGCCGAAGCCGCAGAGCTCCCCTCCCGCGGCCTGCACCAGCTCGCTGCAGGCGGCGGCGGTGCCGCCGGTGGCCAGCAGGTCGTCGACGATCAGCACCCGCTGGCCGCCGCCCAGCGCATCGCTGTGGATCTCCAGCCGGTCGGAGCCGTATTCGAGGCTGTAGTCGACGCCGATCACCTCCCCGGGGAGCTTGCCGGGTTTGCGCACCGGCACGAACCCCAGGCCCGTGACCGTGGCCAGGGCCGTGCCGACGATGAAGCCGCGTGATTCGATGCCCACGATCAGATCCGGCTGCACCTGATCACAGAGAAGCCCCAGCAGTCGGATGGCTTCGCCCCAGCCCTCGGGGTCCCGCATCAGGGGCGTGAGGTCACGGAAGAGGATGCCAGGCTTGGGAAAATCGGGAATGTCCCGGACCCAGGTGCGCAGATCGATCGAGGAGGGGCTGCTGGCCATTGTGCCGCTGGGTCGTGCTGGTGAAGGGACCGGTACCGGCGACGTGACGGATGGACGGCGCCGCTGGCATCATCGCAGTCATGGCCAAGGACACTTCGGATGCGGCGATCCAGAACCGCTCCTCCCGCCCCCTGCCCCGCCGGGGACTGGAGCGTCTCGATCTGATGCTGCTCTGCATGGAGGCGCTCGACCTCAACGGCGGCGAAGCGATGGTGTGGATGAGCGAGCAGCTGGGCTACGCCGGCCTCTTCCCCAACCGGGTGGAGCTTTGGAAGCGGCGCTGTCACAACCCCCTGCGGCGCTCCTGCCGGCGCGGAGAGATCCCCGTCGCCGAGACCGATGCCCTGATCCGCATTCTCTGCGTCATGGCCGACCGCCTCTACCCGATGCTGCGCTCCCTGCTCTCCAGCAGCGAGCCGGAGTCGGTGGCGAATGAGCGCTGGGCCCTGTTCCAGGGGCGCCTGGGGGAACTGATCCAGGAGCGCATGAACCCCCGCCGCAGCGGCGTCCAGAAACTTCTCGATGCGGACGAGGGGGCGGCCCAGCGGCTCCAGCTGGTGCAGGGCCTCAGCCTCTGCGCCGGCCAGGGGGGCTTCGAGCGCATCAAGGCCAGCCTGATGGACGCGGTGGCGTGACGTCGACCGCAGCGGCCCCCCCATGGTTCAGAGTTCCGTGATGAAGCAGAGCCTCGTCTTCGATCAGCTCAGCTGCCGACTTCAGGTGGAGGGTCTCCCGGACGTCTCCATCGGCCAGAGCGGTGCGGCCCTGGGCATCATCACCGGCTGGACCCTGCAGTGGGTGGGCCGACCGCTGCTGGAGGGGCGCCGTGAGCACCTGCAGGCCCTGATGCAGGTGGTGCTTCCCTATGCCCGCCACCTGATCAGCGGCGTGCGCCGTGAGTTCAGCGTGGCCGGCGAACCGGTCGACATCGGCCCCCACCCCGACGGCGGCCACCGGCTGCTGCTGCGCAGCAGCCAGCCCGACACCCCTCCCCTGGAGATGCATCTCGACGATGCGGAACTGGCGGATCTGGTGCGGGTGCTGGATCTGCTGCGCCTCGATCCCCGCCTCCAGCTGCCCCTGACCGTTCCCGATCCCGAACCCCTCGGGCCCAGGGAGCTGATGGAGCGGATCCCCCTGCACCGGCGCCTGTCGGCCCCCTTGGGCGGAGCGGCGGCCCTGGCGGTCTCGGCGGCCCTGGTGCTGCTGCTGCCGCCCCCCGCCCTGCCCCCCACGCCCACACCCCTGGCGCCGGCGGCCCAGGAGGCCCCGGCCACCCCGCGGCCCTGATCCTGCGCCGGGCGGCAAGCGGTTGACGTCGGCCGTGCACTGGTCACACTGGGGAGAATCATCCAGCGTCTCCCCTGCCATGCGACGGGCTCAAGGTCGATCTCAACAATGGGCCTGAAGCGATGCGCGTGAAGCGATGGGCATGACCTGGTCGGAACTGCGCCGCCGTGTGGCGCGGCTCGGAGCCGCCCTGGATGTGGTGGTCCGCAGCGATCCGGAGGTCTGCGGCCTGAGCGGGTCCCACTTCCACCTCACGCTCCACCACGGCGGCCAGGGCGACTGCACGGTCAATGACCTGTCGCTGATCGATTGTCCCAACGAACTGGTGCTGATGGAATTCGAGCGGTGGATGCGGGGTGCCGGCTATCCGCTGGAGCCCTGACATCCCGGCCATGCCCCACACCCCCTACCCGCTCCATCTGCCGACGCCGAGGGGACCGACACCGGGGAAGGGTCTGCAGTTGCGCCGTCGCCGGCGCCGTCCCTCCTCCCGCTGGCGGCAGGTGCTGGCGGGCCTGCTGCTGATCGGGGCGGGGAGTCTGATCCTGGCCGGGCTGATGCAGCTGCCGGAACGGCTGGATGCCCTGCTGCTGGTCAGCAATGCCATCGCCAATCTGATCAGCGGGCTGAGCCGCCTCAGCATGGGGATCCTGCAGCTGGGCAGCGTCATCGTCGTGGCCCTGCTGGCCCTGATGGCCCTGCTGCTGCTGGTCGGCGGTGGCGTCCGCCTGGTGCGGGGTCTCACCGCCCGGCCCCGCCGTCCCTCCTGAGGCGGAGGCACCACGGACTGAAGGGGGCGAGCCGGGGACTCAGTGGTGCAGCTGCTCGAACCAGAACCCGGCCAGCTGCCAGGACGACAAAAGGAAGATCGCCAGGATGAGCCAGTTGACCCAGGCGGGGCGGTCGCGGTTCTCGAACATGACGGCAGGGGAGTCGCGTCCTCTGCCCTGATCCTGCCAGTACGCCCGGCCGATCCGGTGCCGCGTGACGGTCGGTGGCACCGGATGGATGTCAGCGATCCGACCCCATGCCGACCGACTCCGGCCCCGCCTCCGGCGCCCTGCTGTCCTGCCTGGGCTTTCCCGGCTGGGGGGGACTCCACCTGGTCGTCCCGAACCGGGGGCAGCCATCCGCCCTGGCCAGACGCCTGGAGCTCTGCCACCGGGGCGAGGGGGCAGACGGGGGCCAGTTGCTGTCGGCCCTGCTGCGCCGGCACCGCGATCTGGAGCCCCTCGATCCGGCCCGCTGGCCCTGGGCCGGGGAGATCGCCATCGCCTGGCCCCGGGCCTGGGGGCATCGCTACCTGCTCATCTGCCGCTGGGGATCGGCCACGCCGCTGCGGATCGCCGCCTGGCAGCGGCAGTCCCCGGATGGGGGATGGACCCGGCTGTGTGCACCCGTCCCCCTGTCCTGCTTCAGCGAACGCTTCCCGGCCCCCGGCGGGGGTCAGGAGATGACCAGGGCCACACCCAGTCCGACCACCATCAGGGCGATGGCCCCCACGGCCCAGTAGGCATGGCCCTGGGCATCGGCCCTGGTCTCGCCGATCACCATCGTGCCTTCGTCGGCGTAGAGGTTGTCGTGGTTCTCGAGGTCGTGGGTGTGCATAAGGCCTCCAGCAAGCGCGTCGGACCCTTCCACCGTAGAAACGCCGGACGGATCGGTCCGCCCCCGCGACGAACCGACATCCGCGCCAAAGCCCCCCACGACCCGTCCCCGGCCCCCCCGCCGTGGCAGGTTTCCCGGCAGGGCCCAATAATGCGCCTGTCTGCAGAGTCCCGTGCCGCCCTGGCTCCTGATCCTGATCACCGTTCTGGTGATCACGCTGGTCGTCAATCCCACGGAGCGGGACTACGTCTGGTACCGCAGCCTCCGGCACCCGGAGTGGATCAGCCGGCAACCTTGGGTCGCCCTGGTCTGGCCGCTGATCAGCGTCTGCTTCTACGGCTCGGCTCTCGCCTTCTGGCAGACCTCCGGCTCCTGGGGCTGGATGGCCGTCTACGCGGTCCTGCTGGTTCTGCTGCGCAGCCGCCACTGGCTGATCTGCCGTCTGCACATCCTCAGCGCCGGCCTTCTCCTCGGAGTGCTGGGCTGGACGCTGACGCTGGTCCTGGCCCTGATCGTTGGGCCCGCCTCGCCCCAGGCCTCAGGGCTGCTGCTGCCGGTGCTGGTGTGGACGCCGGTGGAGGCCGCCATCACCCTGCGGATGGTTGGATTGAACC
>CAZBMT010000196.1:0-5316 GCA_964492645.1 uncultured Cyanobium sp.
GGGGCCCGCTTCGGCCTGAAGCTCACCCTCTGGATCGGCACCCTGCTGCAGATCGGCGCCCTGCTGCTGCTGGTGCCGGTGGCCGACACCTGGCCCAGGGCGTTGTCGGTGGGGTGGGTGATGGTGGCCCAGGCGATCAGCGGCATCGCCAAGGACCTCGAGAAGATGAGCGCCAAGAGCGCCATCCGGGTGGTGGTGCCGGAAACCCCGGACGATCAGGCCAGGGGGGAGCAGCAGCTGTTCCGCTGGGTGGCCATCCTCACCGGCGCCAAGAATGGCCTCAAGGGCCTCGGCTTCTTCGTGGGTGGCCTGCTGCTCTACGCGGTGGGGTTCAACAGGGCCGTGATCGTGATGGCGGCCTGGTTGGCGCTGGCCTTTCTGGTGACGCTGCTGTTGCCGCGGGACATCGGCAGGATGAAGAGCAAGCCGGCCTTCAAGGCGCTGTTCTCCAAGAGCGAGGGCCTCAACGTGCTCTCCCTGGCCCGCTTCTTCCTGTTCGGCGCCCGCGACGTGTGGTTCGTGGTGGCCCTGCCGGTGTTTCTGCAGACCACCCTCGGCTGGCGCTTCTGGGAGGTGGGCGGCTTCATGGGCCTGTGGGTGATCGGCTACGGCATCGTCCAGGGGTCGGCGCCAAGCCTGCGCCGCGCCTGGGGCCAGACCCGGCCGCCGGGCCCCAGCGCCGTGCAGTTCTGGGCCGCCCTGCTCACGGCCATCCCCGCCCTGATGGCGGTCAGCCTCTGGCGGGAGGTCGGCAACCCCGGGCTCACGGTGGTGGTGGGTCTGGCCGTGTTCGGGGTGGTGTTCGCCATGAATTCCTCGATCCACAGCTACATGGTGCTGGCCTATACCGATGCCGATGCGGTGAGCCTCAACGTGGGCTTCTATTACATGGCCAATGCCGCCGGCCGCCTGGTGGGCACCCTGCTGTCGGGCGCCCTGTTCCTGGTGGGCGGCCTGCAGGCCTGCCTTTGGGCTTCGGCCCTGATGGTGGCGCTGGCCGCCCTGGTGAGCCTGCGGCTGCCGCAACCGCCCCGGCAGACCCAGGCCACCCCCCTGGCCATCGGCTGAGCGCCGACCCCGCCGCACAGCCCGCGCCGGCGGAGCTCGCTTCGCCATGCTGGAAGCCGTTGTGCCGTCTGCCATGCCCCTGAGCGCCCCGCCCCGCCCCGCCAGAGGCTGCTGGAGGCGAAGGCCGGCCGACGCTGGCGCCTGGAGATCGACGTGGAGGTGAAGATCGTCCCCGCGCCCGGCGAAGCGGGGCCCGAGCAGGTGTCCCTCAGCTGGCGGCCCGCCGGAGGCCCGGTCTGCAGGATCGCGCGTCGCCACACCCCCTACGGGCTGCTGGTGCCGCTGGCGCCGGACTGATGGGCCCCCCGCTGGTGTATCACCCGGCCTATGCGGTCCCCCTGCCCAGCGGCCATCGTTTCCCGATGCAGAAGTTCCGGCTGCTGAAGGAGCGGCTGGAGCAGTTGGAGCTGGTCCGGCCGGGCCAGATCCACCAGCCCCTGCCGGCGCCGCGTCGCTGGCTGGAGCAGGTGCACGGCCGCGGGTACCACGAGGCCTTCTCCCGGGGTCTGCTGAGCCCGCAGGAGGTGCGCCGCATCGGCCTGCCCGTGTCGCCCCCCCTGGTGCGCCGCAGCTGGCTGGCGGTAGGCGGCACCGTGCTCACGGCCCGGCTGGCCCTGCGCCATGGCCTGGCCTGCCACCTGGCGGGGGGCACCCACCACGCCTTCCCCCTGCATGGCAGCGGTTTCTGCATCTTCAACGACTGCGCCGTGGCGGCCCGGGTGCTGCTGGCCGAGGGTCTGGTGAGGCAGGTGCTGGTGGTGGATCTGGACGTGCACCAGGGCGACGGCACGGCGGCGATCTTCACGGGCGACCCCCGGGTGTTCACCTTCTCGATGCACGCGGCCAGCAACTTCCCGCTGCACAAGCAGACGGGCGACCTCGACCTGGCCCTGGAGGACGGCGTCGGGGATGGGGCCTACCTGCGCCTGCTGGAGCGCACGCTGCCGGATCTGCTGGACCAGGTGCGGCCGGACCTGGTGCTCTACAACGCCGGTGTCGATCCCCACCGGGACGACCGCCTCGGCCGGCTGGAGCTCAGCGACGACGGCCTGCACCGGCGGGACCGGCTGGTGATCGATGCCGCCCTGCGGCGCGGCCTGCCGGTGGCGACGGTCATCGGCGGCGGCTACGACGAACTGGCGGCCCTGGTGGAGCGCCACACGCTGGTGGTGCGGGCTGCCGATGGCCTCGCCCGGCTGCACGGCACCGGCACGGGGCGGTCACGTTCGGTCACAGATCGCGCCCTCCCCGGTCAGACCTGAGTCATATGGGGGCGTTTTCCTGGTGGGGCCACGGAGCTTCCGCCATGATCAGCCGCTCCTCCCGCCTGCTCCACACCGCCCTGGTGGTGGCCTGCGGCGCGGGGATCGTCTACGCCCCGGTGCAGGCCCGGACTTCCCTGTCCGTGCCCCTGGGGCAATCCGGTACCTACGGCAGGATCAGCATCGGCAACCTGGCCCCGCTGAGTCAGCGGCGGCCGAGCAGGTCCTCCCAGGTGAGGGGGTGGGAGGGGTCGTGGCGGGTCGGCCTGGCCGCCAGGAGGCAGCAGGGATAGGCCTGGGGACCGCGGCCGGAGACGGCGGAACCGGGGATGGGGCGGGTGGCGGCGGACGGCCGCCTGGAGAGGGTGTTCATCGGAAGGGTGGACAAGGGGATATGGATCTCGCACCGGGAGACTGCCGATCCCCATCGGGGAATCGCACGCGGCAGCCCGTGTTGGACCTGATGGACCGACGCTGAACCTGGTGGACCGACCCCAGGAAGCGCGGGGCGGCTCGGTGCTGGCTCCGGCGAAGGCGAACAACAGGTTCGCCGGCTTCTGCCGGATCACGAAATCCTAGCGGATGCGGCGGCGGCCCACCGCGGTGGGCCGCTGAAACCAGACGAACGTAGTGGTGACACCAACAACGGCCGGAACTAGAATTAATATTGACCTCGTATGCGCTTCTTCGCTGGGTGGGCCGGGCCCTTTCATGTCACAGGATCTGCATCCCGAAGGGAAGCGAGCCATCACACGGCACCACGTCCCAGTCGGTGTATCGGTGAGCCTCACCCTGGCCTCGAAGCAATCACTGTTCGTCAATCTCCGCAATATCAGCGAGCATGGGGCCTGCGTGCTGCGTCAGGGCAGCCTGGACGTGAAGGAAGACGACACCATCATCTTCGCAGTCCATGACTACGACGCCGGCTCGAAGGTGAGCCTGCGCTGCAAGGTGCGCTGGCTGCGAAAAACCAGCTTCAACACCTACGTGGGCCTCTACTTTCTCAACGCCTCGCTCCCCACGGACGCCATCGCCAGGCTCGTCTCCTGAGCCTGGATCAGCCCCGATCGCGCCCTGATTCGTCCTCCTGGCCTGGAAGTCGGGCATCCGTGAGCGTCCGGTGGAAACGGGCGCCACGAAACTCAGCTCCATCAAGCGTTGCTCCCCGAAGATCCGCCCGGGATAGATCAGCTTCGCTGAAATTGGCTCCGCTGAGATCGGCGCCACGCAGATTCGCCCCCGTCAGATCGGCCCGGCTGAAATCAGCCTGGGCCAGATCAGCGCCATGGCCATCGGCATCGCGGAGCACCGAGCCGGAGAAGTTGGCACCACGCCAGCGCCCGAACGGGATGCTCAGACCCTCCAGGTCGGTGCCCCCCAGATCGAAGCCGTCCTGCCAGAGGCCATCGGCGGAGAGCATCTCCAGGGCACGAAGTCGGCCCAGGGTGTTGGAGACCCCGGCCTGGCGCTGTGTCAGCAGCAGTTCGAACATCTCCATGTGCTCCTTCTCCTTTCGCTGTCCGGCCTCCAGGAGAAAGAAGATGGCCGCCGTGACGATGCTGAACGACTCGACACTGCCGATACTGATGACCTCCAGCACGTTGGAGGTCAGACAATCGGCCTGCCCGACCTTGGCGTGGCAGTTCTCGAAACGGTTGACGACCGCCAGCAACGCGAAGGACAGCGCCGAGGCGATCAGGACCCTGAACCCGAAGGAGCGGTCCAGCAGGCGGAAGAACGGCGACGCACGTCGCCGCTTCTGGCGTGCATACCAGGTGGAGGCGGGAGAAGGCCTGCGCATGGGGGTCAGTCCGGGGTGAGGGAAGCAGGGAAGATCCGGTCCCAGTCACGCCGCAGGCTGACCAGACTCCAGTCGTGGCGACAGGCCAGCTCCAGGCCTTGATCCAGGCGGCCGAAGGGGGAGGCGCGGTCATAGGCCACCTCCCGCTCGCCGTCATCGTGGTGCAGCAGCATCCCCAGCCGGCGGCCGGGGCCGGCGGTGCTCCAGCGCAGCATCGCCAGGTCGCCGTCGGAGTTGCCGAAGGCCGCGATCGGGCGGCGGCCGATGGCGCGTGCAATCCCCACCGGCTTGGCTTCGCCGTCGTTGATGGCGTCGACCACGGGTTCGCGCCACACGGTCGGCTGGCCGTTCTCCTCGCCGTAGCGCAGCCGCAGCGTCGAGCCGATCACCCGCTCCGGAGGAATGCCGTAGGTCTCCTCAGCGAACACCCGCACGAACTCGACACCGCCACCGGTGACGATCCAGCTGCGGAAGCCCCTGGCCCGCAGGAGCGCCAGCAGTTCCAGCATGGGCTGGTAGACAAGCCTGGTGTAGGGCACCCCCAGCCGGGGATGGCGGGCGTCCCGCAACCAGCTGCGGGCCAGGTCGGTGAAGACCGCGTCGGCCATCCCGGCATGGGTGATCGCCGCAAGCTCCAGCAGTCCCTTGAGGCCATGGCCCATCAGGGCGTCGATGTTGTCCGCCAGGGCCGCCGCCACCAGCGGATGGCGGGCCAGCTCGGCCCGTTCCGCCACCAGGCTGCGGAGGCGGTGGAGGGCGAAGGCCAGCTGCACGTACATCGGCTGCTCCGACCAGAGCGTGCCGTCGTTGTCGAAGGCCGCGATCCGCTCTTCCGGAGCCACCCAGGCGGCGTTCCCGGGGGTACTGACCGCCGCAACAAAGGCGAGCAGACTGCTTTTGACGCTGCCCTCCCGCCAGGAGGGCAGGGGATCGGGTCCAGCGTCAGCGGTCATGGGCGAAGGCTGGGGCTGCAGGGGTTCCGCCGACGTCGGCGATCCACCGGCCCACGCTGGCACGGCGACGGCAAGTCCAGCAGGGCGCAGCCGGAGCCTGTCGCCATGAAAAAACCCCCTGCTCGCGCAGAGGGTTGAAAGATTCCAGAAATCTGGAGGAGCTGGATCAGCCGATCACCGGGGCGGTCAGGGCCACCGGGGTGGCGCTGGCGGCCGCCAGGTCGAGGGGGAA
>CAZBMT010000197.1:0-5316 GCA_964492645.1 uncultured Cyanobium sp.
CGCTGGCTGCACCTGGCTGCGCCGGCCCTGCTGGTGGGGGCCCTGATGGTGGCCGCCACCCTGGTGGTGGGCACCACCGTCAACGGGGCCAGCCGCTGGCTGGTGCTCGGCCCCGTGCAGCTGCAGCCCTCGGAGCTGATCAAGCCCTTCATCGTGCTGCAGGGGGCCGTGATCTTCTCCCACTGGCGCCGCATCGCCCTCGACCAGAAACTGCTCTGGCTCGGCATCTTCGGGGTGGTGATCCTTCTGATCCTCAAGCAGCCCAACCTCAGCACCGCCGCCCTGCTCGGTCTGCTGCTGTGGCTGATGGCGCTGGCCGGCGGGCTGCCCCTGACCCTGCTGCTTGGGGCTGCCGGCGGCGGAATCATGATGGGAAGCGTCAGCATCGTGCTCAATCCCTACCAGCTCGACCGGGTCACCTCCTTCCTCAACCCCTGGCGGGTCGCCCAGGGTGACGGCTACCAGCTGGTGCAGAGCCTGCTGGCCATCGGTTCGGGGGGTGTGCTCGGCTCGGGCTTCGGGCTTTCCACCCAGAAGCTCCAGTACCTGCCCATCCAGACCACCGACTTCATCTTCGCGGTCTTCGCCGAGGAGTTCGGCTACGTCGGCTCGGTGATGCTGCTGCTCTTCCTCATGATCTTCGGCTTCGTGGGCCTGCGGGTGGCCCTGGCCTGCCGCAGCAACCAGCACCGCCTGGTCGGCATCGGCTGCACCACCCTGCTGGTGGGCCAGTCGATTCTCAACATCGCCGTGGCCAGCGGCTCGATGCCCACCACCGGCCTGCCCCTGCCGATGATCAGCTACGGCGGCAACTCCCTGTTGAGCAGCCTGTTCCTGGCGGGCCTGCTGCTGCGCTGCTCGCTGGAATCCTCCGGACTCGAGCCGGTCCGACCCCGCCGGCGGGCCCCCCGGCCTGCCCCGATAGGCTGAGCCCTGCTGAAAATCTGGATCGGCCATGTTCAGCCCCGGGCTGCCGTTCGCCGACTGGGCCCGCAGCAGCGAACTGCTGCTCCAGGGTTCGCTGGCCCACCCCGGCCCCCTGACCCTGGCGGTGGTGTTCAGCGGCGGCCTGCTCACCAGCCTCGGCCCCTGCTCCCTTTCGCTGCTGCCCGTCACCCTGGCCTACCTGGCCGGCTTCGGCGCTGAGGATCAGGGGCGTCCCCCCTGGCAGCGCAGCGCCAGCTTCGCGGCCGGCATCGTGGCGGCCCTGGTGCTGCTCGGCCTGGCCAGCGGCCTGATGGGTCGCCTCTACGGCCGCATTCCCGGCCAGCTGCCGCTGCTGGTGGCCGTCGTGGCCGTGGTGATGGGCCTCAACCTGCTGGGCCTCCTGCGGCTGCCGCTGCCGGCCGGGCCCGACCCCGAGCGCTGGCGGCGGCGGGTGCCGGCGCCGCTGGCCCCGCTGGCGGCAGGCCTGGCCTTCGGCCTGGCCGCCACCCCCTGCACCACGCCGGTGCTGGCCGTGCTGCTGGCCTGGATGGCCCAGGCCGGCAAGCCGCTGGTGGGTATGGCGCTGCTCACCAGCTTCGGGGCCGGCCAGGTGATGCCCCTGCTGCTGGCCGGCACGGTGGCCGCCTCCCTGCCCGGACTGCTGCAGCTGCGCCGCCTGGGCCAGTGGGTGCCGCCGATCAGCGGCGTGGTACTGCTCGCCAGCGGCGGCCTCACCCTGCTGTCGGTGCTGCCATGAGCGGCACGGCAGCCTCGCCCTGGCGGCCCCTGCAACGCCTGGGCGCCTGGGTCTCCGACCTGCGCCTGGCGATCGGTCTGCTGCTCATCATCGCCATCGCCAGCGGCATCGGCACGGCCGTCCCGCAGAAGGAGGAGGCGGCCTTCTACCACCAGCTCTACGACCCTCACCCCTGGCTGGGCGTTCTGGACGGGGACGGGGTGCTGCGCCTGCAGCTCGATCACGTCTACTCAAGCGGCTGGTTCCTGGCCCTGCTGGCCTGGCTGGGCCTGTCCCTGATCCTGTGCAGCTGGCGCCGCCAGTGGCCCGCCCTGCAGGCCTCGCTGCGCTGGATCGACTACCGCAGCCCCCGCCAGCTCAGCAAGCTGAGCGTGGCCGAGACGCTCGTCACCGCCCATGCCGTCGCCGGCCTGGAGCGGCTGGAGGCCGATCTGCGCGGCGAGGGCTGGCAGATCCATCGCCAGGACGACCGCCTGGCGGCCCGCCGGGGGGTGCTCGGCCGGGTGGGCCCCCTGCTAGTCCATGCCGGCCTGGTGGTGCTGATGGTGGGGGCCGCCTGGGGCGCCCTGGGGGGCCAGCGGCTGGAGCGCTTCCTGGCCCCGGGCCGGGAGCTGGAGCTGCTCGACAGCCGCGGCAACACCCAGGTGACCCTGGCCCTCGACGACTTCCACATCCAGCGGGATCCCGCCGGCCGCCCGGAGCAGTTCTCCTCCAGCCTGCGGCTGATCTCGCCCGGCGAAGGTGCCCCCACCACCCCTGCCGCCATCAGCGTCAACCACCCGCTGCGCTACCGCGGCATGACGCTGTACCAGGCCGACTGGTCGCTTGCGACGATCAGCCTGCAGCTGGGCCGCAGCCCCGTGCTGGAGCTGCCCCTGCAGACCTTCCCCCAGCTCGGCGACCAGCTCTGGGGCCTGGTGCTGCCCACCCGCCCCGATGGCACCGAGCCGGTGCTGCTGAGCCTCACCAGCGAACAGGGGCCGGTGCAGGTGTTCGGCCCCGATGGGGAGGCCCTGGCCCAGCTGGTGCCCGGCGGCGAGGCGAAGGAGGTGAAGGGGCTGCCGATCCGGGTGGCGAGCGTGCTGCCCGCCAGCGGCATCCTGTTCAAACGGGACCCGGGCGTGCCCCTGGTGTACACCGGCTTCGCCATCGCCCTGGCGGGCGGTGCCCTGAGCCTGGTGGCCACCCGCCAGCTCTGGGCCATCGCCGATGGGCCCGGCGGCCGGCTGCACGTGGCCGGGCTGTGCAACCGCAACCTGACCGCCTTCGCCGCCGAGCTGCCGGCGCTGCTGCAGCGGCTGGAACCCCAGCCCTGACTCAGCAGGGCCGGCGCTCCCCATGGCAGACCCGCACCACGGTGTGGACGTTGCCACGGGGGTTGAAATCGGCCTCCAGCTGCATCCAGAGGGGATCGCAGGCGGCCACCAGGTCGTCGAGGATCCGGTTGGCCGCCTCCTCGTGGGAAATGGAGCGGTGGCGGTAGCTGTTGACGTAGAGCTTGAGAGCCTTGAGCTCCAGCACCCGGGGGCCGGGCTGGTACAGCAGCCGCAGCACGGCGAAATCCGGGTAGCCGGAGAAGGGGCAGGTGCAGGTGAATTCCGGCAGTTCGATCGACACCTCGTAGGCACGGCCCTCGCGGGGGTTGGCGAAGCAGACCAGCTGGGCCTCGGCGATGGCGCGCTCCCCGTACAGGGGCGTCACGGTCTGGGGCGGGGCCGGCGGCGCACTGCCCTGGGGTTGGTCGGCGACACCGGAGGCCATGGTCGGGAGGCGAGGGAAGCGGATTTTGACCGTACAGGAGCTGGCGGAGGGGGCGGTGCTCCCGACGGCGGCCCGGGCCGCCCGTCAGCGCCCCGGAGCGCGCGTAGCAACCGTTACGACGACCCCGGCAAGGCTCGGCGGTAATGGAGCCGTCCCCTCCTCAGGCGGGGACTCTGAGAGACTCCAACCGTTGCCTTCCTGACCGCAGCACAGCCATGAAGAAAATCGAGGCCATCATCCGCCCCTTCAAACTCGAGGACGTGAAGATCGCCCTTGTCAACGCGGGCATCGTCGGCATGACCGTGAGCGAGGTGCGCGGATTCGGGCGGCAGAAGGGGCAGGTGGAGCGCTATCGCGGGTCCGAATTCACCGTCGAATTCCTGCAGAAACTCAAGCTCGAGATCGTCGTCGATGACGACCGGGTGGCCACGGTGGTCCAGGCTGTCCAGGATGCGGCCCGCACCGGCGAGATCGGTGACGGCAAGATCTTCATCAGCACCGTTGATTCGGTGATCCGGATCCGCACCGGCGACCTCGACAGCGGCGCCATCTGAGCACCACGTTCCTGCCCCGCTGAATCTGGCCGCGGGTCCCTCAGTCCCCGGCCAGATCCTCCTTGGCTGGTCCGTCTTTGGTCAGGGTCTCCTTGACCAGAGCCGCGATCCTGCCGGGCCAATCCGTGGTCTCCGAGGGAGGCGCGGGGCCTGCCCCGGACGGAACGAGCCACAGCAGGTATTCGTGGTTGCCCGCAGGCCCGGTGAGGGGCGACGCCACCAGCCCCGCCGGGTACCAGTTCTGTGCCTCCGCGGCGGCGATCACGGCGGCGATGGCATCGCTGTGGGCTGCCGGATCCCGCACCACGCCCCCCTTGCCCACCCGGTGGCGGCCCACCTCGAACTGGGGCTTGACCAGCAGCACCGCCTCGCCCTCCCCCGGCACCAGGGCCCGCAGGGCGGGCAGCACCCGGGTCAGGGAAATGAACGAGACATCGGCCACCGCCAGGTCGGGCCAGAGGTCACCCTCGCCATAAAGCAGCTCCGGGGTGAGGTGGCGCAGGTTGGTGCGCTCCCGCAGCACCACCCGTTCATCGGTGCGCAGGCTCCAGGCCGTCTGGCCGTAGCCCACATCGATCCCGTACACCCGCGCGGCCCCGTGCTGCAGCAGGCAGTCGGTGAAGCCGCCGGTGGAGATGCCGCCGTCGAGGCACACCCGGCCCTCCACCCGGATCGGCAGGGCCGCCAGGGCCCCCGCCAGCTTCTCGCCCCCCCTCGAGACGAACCGTGGCGGCTGCTCCACCTCCAGCGACAGGCTCTCGGCCACCTCGGTGCCGGGCTTGTCGAGCACCTCGCCGCCGCCCCGCACCCGGCCGGCGCGGATCAGCTGCTGGGCCTGCTGGCGGCTGGCCACCAGGCCCAGCTCCACCAGCCGCCGATCGAGCCGCTGTTTACGGGCCATGCTGCTGTTCGGCCATGGGTGCTGCCGTTCCACCGGCATGTTGTCACCGAACGGCGATCCAAACCGAACAAAAACCGAGGGGCGCAGGGTTCGGCGCGGAACAGTCGCAGGATGGCTCCACTGTTCCTCCGGTTCCTCCGGTTCCTCCCATGGCCGCCCCCGGGTCCAACGTGGTGGAGCTGCTCCACCCCGGCAGCTTCGTGCGGCTGCGGGACCATCCCGAGGATCTGCCCCCCTTCCAGCTGATCTGCCGCCGCGGCAGCCGCTGCTGGGTGCGCCAGCAGGCCTGGGGATCGATGGTGCAGCTGGAGCTCCCCTACCGCCGCCTCACCGCCGCCGCCTGAGCCCGTGGGGGCGGCTCGATAGGTTGGGGGATCCTTCGCCACCGCCCGGCCCTTGATCGAGCGTTACACCCT
>CAZBMT010000198.1:0-5280 GCA_964492645.1 uncultured Cyanobium sp.
CGGCGGGTGCTGGTGGGCAGCCTGGCCTGTCTGCGGGCCGGCGTCGACAGCGGCGGCTGCACCGAATTCGCCCTGCCCGAGAGCGTGCGGCTCTCCGCTGAGGATCTGCGCCGCTGGAGCCGGGTGCTGCAGGCCGGCATGGTGGCCGAGACCCTCATCTACGGCGACAGCGTCGGCGGCGATGACGACCGGGCGCTGCTGGGCCGGCTCTGGGGTCTCTCGGGCTTCGACGTCGAGATGGCCCGGCTGGAGCAGCGCCGGGCCCGCCGGGAGGTGGAGCAGGCCCTGCGGGCGCGCCGCGCCGAGATCGAGGCCGAGGCCGACCGGCTGCTGGCGGCGGCCCCCCGCTTCGGACGCCGGCCCCCTCCATGACCCTGGCGCTGCTGGATTGCCCCACCGGTCTGGCCGGCAACATGCTGCTGGCGGCCCTGCTGGACCTCGGCCTTCCCCAGGAGGTGATCGCGGCGCCCCTCGCCGCCCTCGGGCTGGAGGGCCGCTACCGGCTGCGGATCGAGGAACGGCGCAGCGCCGGCCTGCGGGGACTGCACCTGGCGGTGGAGGCGCTGGAGCCCCAGCCGCACCATCGCCCCTGGGGGGTGTTGCGCGGGCAGCTCCAGGCCGCCCCCCTGCAGCCGGCGCTGCAGCAGAAGGTGCTGGCGGTGTTCGGCCTGCTGGCGGAGGCGGAGGCGGCGGTCCACGGCCACGCCGCCGAGGCCGTGGAGTTCCACGAGGTGGGAGCGATCGATGCCCTGGTCGACATCGTCGGCGTCTGCGCCGGGTTGCTCCATCTGGGGGTGGAGCAGCTGGTCTGCGGCGTGCCGCCGGCGGGCCACGGCCGTGTCGTCACCGCCCACGGGGCCCTGCCCCTGCCCGCCCCGGCGGTGCTGGAGATCGCCCGTTCCCGTGGGGTGCCGCTGGGCTCCAGCGAGGGCTTCGCTGCCGGCGAGCTCACCACCCCCACCGGGATGGCCCTGGCGGCCTGCTGGGCTGACCGTTTCGGCCCTTCCCCCGCGGCCCTGCCGCTGCGGGTGGGGGTGGGGCTGGGCAGCCGCCAGCTGGATCGGGCCAACCTGCTCCGCCTGACCCTGGCCCGTCCCCTGGAGGAGGTTGGTGCGGCCGGGCGCAGCGGGGGGGGCGAACTGCGCGAAGCCCTGCTCGTGCAGCAGGCCCAGATCGATGACGCCACGGCCGAGGATCTGGCCTACCTGGCCGAGGCCCTGCGCCAGGATGGGGCCCTGGAGGTGTTCAGCCAGCCGGTGGCGATGAAGAAGGGGCGCACCGGCACCCTGATGACGGCCCTGATGCCCCCGGAGCTGGGGCCCAGGCTGCGCCGGGTGTGGTGGCGCCACGGCACGACGCTGGGGGTGCGGGAGCAGTTGCAGGACCGCTGGAGCCTGCCGCGCCAGAGCGAGACCGTGGCCACCCGGCTGGGGCCGGTGCGGATCAAGTGGGCCACCCTCCCCGATGGCGGCCGGCGGGCCAAGGCGGAGCACGTCGACCTCATCGAGCTGGCCGGGCGCCTGGGATGCTCGATCGAGGAGGTGCGCGATGCCGTGCGCTTGGCCCTGGCTGACGACGGGGGAGCCCCATGAGCCCCTGGTCCCCCCAGCTCCTCGGCCTGCGCCAGCGCCTGGGGTCCGGCTTCGGGGCCCTGCGGCGCCGCCTGCCGGCGATGCCCAGCCTGCCGGCCCTGCCCGGTGGCCTGCGCCCCTGGATCACCCTGGGCAGCCTCGGTTTCGTGATGGCGGCCCTCCTCAGCCACGGTCGCCAGCTGGTGCAGCTGCGGCTCGATGTCCAGGGCTGGCTGTGGCTGGTGCTGGGGGTCGGCCTCAGCCTGCTGAGCCTGCTGGTCAACGGCCTGGCCTGGGGCGTGGTGCTGCGCTGGCTGGGCCTGCGGCCTGACTGGGCCGCGGTCGTGGAACTGCACGTGGCCACCAACCTGCGCAAGTTCCTGCCCGGGGGCATCTGGCATCTGGCCTCGCGGCTGCAGCGGCTGCGCAGTGAGGAGGCGCCCCTGGCCGCTCCCCTCAGCACGACCATGGCGCTGGTGGCGGTGCTGCTCGATCCCCTGTTGGCTGCAGTGGCCGCCCTGGCGCTGGTGCCCCTCGGCGGCTGGCAGGGGGGGCTGGGGCTGGTGTGTCTGCTGCCCCTGGCCCTGCTGCTGCCCCGCTGGCTCGATCCCCTGCTGGTGCGGCTGGAGCGGCGCCGGGCGCGGGACCTCGGTCTGGAGGAGGAGCTCGGGCTGGAGTCGCCGCTGGAGCGCTCGAGCGTGCTGCGGCGTTACCCCTGGCCGCCCCTGCTGGCGGAGATGGTCTTCGTGCTGCTGCGCTTCGCCGGTTTCTGCTGCTGCATCCAGGCCTTCGACCTGCCGCTGGCGGGAGACGCCACCGTCTGGCTGGCGGGATTCGCCCTGGCCTGGACCGCCGGCCTTGTGGTGCCCGGGGCACCGGGGGGCCTGGGGGTGTTCGAGGCGGTGCTGCTGCTGCGGATGGGGGTGGCCCTGCCGGAGGCACCGCTGCTGGCGGTGGCCCTCAGCTACCGCCTGATCGTCACACTCACTGATCTGCTGGGGGCTGCGCTGGTCTCCGCGGACGGCAGCCTGGCCCGGGGGGCGGCGGCCGGCGCTCCGACGTCGGCCAGCACACCCACCTCCGACACCCCTTCTCAATAGGCTTTAGTGTTGCGAAGGTCTGGGATCGCGTGGTGAACACTCCCCCCACCGGTCTGGCCCAGCCCCGCAGCCTGCGCACCACCCTCAACGACCGGGGCCAGCGCCTCACACCCCAGCGTCAGCGTGTTCTCGATCTGTTCGAGCGGATCGGCGAGGGCAGCCACCTGAGCGCCGAAGAAGTGCACCAGCGCCTGCTGCGCAGCCAGGAGCGGGTGTCCCTCGCCACTGTCTACCGCACCCTGCGGCTGCTGAGTTCGATGGGGCTGCTGCAGGAGCTGGAGCTACCGGAAGGGGGGCGCCGCTTCGAGCTGGCCGGTGATGCCCACCGCGACCATCACCATCTGGTCTGCGTCCGCTGCGGCCGCACCGAGGAGTTCGAGAGCGGTGCCGTGCTGGCCGCCGGCGAGGCGGCGGCTGGGGCCTTCGGTTTCCGGCTGCTGGAGTGTGTTCTCAACGTGCGGGCCCTCTGTCCGGCCTGCGCGGCTGAGGAGCAGGGTTGAGGGGGGCGCCGGGGCCGCGCTGCGGCAGTTGCAGTTGCTGATCGGCCCAGTGGGCCGCCAGGGCCGCCAGCAGGCTGGACCGGTCGCCACGGATGCGGAGCATGGGGTGGAAGGGGAGAGGTCGGCCTCCAGGCTGGGGCGCGTTCCCTGGGCGGGCTCGACCGATGGCACGTCCGCGGGCAGCGGATGACACCAGCTGGAGGTGCGCAGCCACCGAAGACCGTGGCAGCGACCCGTCCAGCCGCCTAGACAGCAAAGGTGCCATGAAGGGGAGACGCAACATCCGGTCTTCCTGAGCACGACTGCCCCTGACGCCCGGATGGAACCCCATCCATCCACGGGCGATGGGGGCGTTCCTGTCGCCACGGTGCCCTGGCCATGAACCACACCGGCCTCCCGGACCCCCGTCCCGTTCATCAGCTTCTGCTTTCCCTGCTGGCGACGGAAGCTCCTGTCGCAAGTTGGGATGAGCGGTGGCTGCCCTGCAGCGGCACCCTGCCCCAGCTCACCAGCCGTTGGAGGAATCGGCGCGTCGTCGCTGCCGTGGTGGCGGCCTTGCGCAGCCTGGGCCAGGTGATCTTCATCAACAATCCGCTCAGCGGCCTGCTGCTGCTTCTGGCTCTGCTGCGTCAGTCGCCGTCGCTGGCGCTGTTCGCTGCCTTCGGAATCGTGGCGGCCCACCTGGCGGCCAAGGCCCTCGGCAGCTCCTGGGACGACCGCCACAACGGCATCTACGGCTTCAACGGAGCCTTGGTCGGCAGTGCCATCGGCACCTTCGCCGATCTGGCCCCTCCCGGAGCTGCTCTTCTCTGGACCCTGGCGGCCCTGGCGGGTGGGGCGCTGAGTTCCGTGCTGGTCCACGGCCCTGGCCGTCGTCTGCATGCCGCCACCGGCCTGCCGCCGATGACACTGCCGTTCTGCCTGGTGACCTGGGGGTTGCTGGCGATGGTCACCCTGGCGGACGTGCCGCCGCTGCAGCTGCACAGTCCCGCGATGGTGCCACCGGCCGGTTCCGCCCTGCAGGCCTTTCTGCTGGCCCTGCCGCGGGGCTTCGGGCAGGTCTTCTTCTGTGCTGATCTGGCCAGTGGCTGGTTGGTGCTGGCGGCCACGGCCGTCGCCAGTCCGATGGCGGCAGGGGTGGGTCTGATGGGGGCGGCGATCGGGGCGTTGGCGGGCCTGGCCAGCGGTGCCGCCGGTGCCGTCGGCATGGGCCTCTGGAGCTACGACGGCGTTCTCAGCGCCATCGCCATCGGTGGCATCTTCCATGCCCCCACCAGGCGCAGCCTGGGGGCGGCGGCCCTGGCGGCCTTCGCGGCCAGCCTGCTCACTCCGCCACTGGAGCGGCTGATGCCGCTCGGATTGCCGGTGCTGACGCTGTCCTTCATCGTCGCCACCCTCGCCACCCTGCTGGTGGTGCGCCGAGCATTGCCCACCGTTGTACCGGTGGCGCTGCATGCGATCCTCACGCCGGAGGAGCATCTGCGGCGCTATCGGGTGACCCGGCGCCTTCTGAACGATTTCCGCTCCCGTCTGCGTGTGGCTGTGGGCGGAGGCGGCTGGACCAGCCTGGCCCGGTCGGCGGATCCGGCGCTGCTGGGCAGGTTCGAGGAGCTGTTCGAGCGCCTCGACCGTGACCGGGATGGCCAGCTGAACCTGTCGGAACTGGCTGCTGGCATCGACCCGGGCCCCAGCGACCCTGGCCAGGGCCCCGCCGACCCCGCGGCGGCCCTGGCCAGGGTGCTGGCGTCCATGGATCTCGATGGCGACGGCACGGTGGACAGGGAAGAGTTCATCGAGGTGATGCTGCGCCTGCGCCGACTCCGGGACGGACAGGAGCGGCTGAAGCGCTACCTGATTCCGGTGGATGCAGATGGCGATGAGCGGCTCGACCCCGGCGAGATGGACAGGCTGCTGGGCAGCATCGGCCAACCTCCGCTCAACCGGCAGGAGCAGCGGGCGGTGTTCGGGCCTGAACGTTCCGGGCTGTCCTGGCACGCGTTCTTCGATCGGTTGCTGCTCACCTGAGGGCCTGGACGGGGCCGTTCCGGCAGCGGCGCTTCGCAACCACCAGCTGCTATTGAGAATCGCTTGCAAAAGTGCCCCTGGGTC
>CAZBMT010000199.1:0-2575 GCA_964492645.1 uncultured Cyanobium sp.
CGATCGTGGACACGATCCTGCGGCGCATGCCCGACTACATCAACCACATCTGCCCCCAGTTCAGCCGCACCGACATCAACTTCCAGCGGGTGCCCACGGTGGACACCTCCAACCCGTTCATCTGCCGCAACATCCCCAGCCCGGACGAGAGCTTCGTCATCATCCACTTCCGCAAGGGGGCCCGTGAGAAGTGGGGTATCGACTTCTCCTACCTGCTGCGCATGATCCACGATTCCTTCATGTCCAGCCCCACCAGCATCGTGGTGAACGGCGGCAAGATGGGCTTCGCCATGGAGATCATCCTCACGCCGATCATCCACAAGATGATCGAGGAGAAGAAGAATCTCGTCTGAGATGACGGGCTGAAGATCGATGCCTCGATCATCCTTTCGGCCCTAAGATCCCCCGAAAGGAATCGGTGAATCCCATCACCGCCCAGCCCCCCACCATCCACCCGTCCGCCCCGGGCACGCCCCCATCCGGAACCCCTTCCTTCGTGATCAGGGGCGGTGAGTCCTCGGCCTCCCCGTCGGCCGGCGCCCTTCGCCTCGATCGGATCAACAGCGCCGAACTGCTGCGCTGCTCGCGCCGGGTCTACTTCCGTTTCCTTGAGGCCTGCCCCACCGCCCCCGAACCGCTGGGGGTGGTGTTGCTCGGCGCCGGCCCCCAGGGGCGGGTGGTGTTCGATCTGCCGATCCTCCTGCCGGACGAGCAGTTCGTGCCGATGGAGCTGCTGCGGCCCCGCTCGGCCCGGGGCCGCAGCAGCCGCGGGGGATCCAGCCGTCCGCTGCCATGACCTTCGCTCCCCTGCTCCCCCCCACCAGCGCCCTGCCCCTGCTGGCCCCCCTGGTGGCCCTGGGCGGCGCCTGCGTCGGCAGCTTCCTCAACGTCGTGGTCTGGCGGCTGCCCCGGGAGGAGTCGCTGCTGTTCCCGGGGAGCCACTGCCCCCGCTGCGGCGCCTCCCTGGCCTGGTTCGAGAACGTGCCGCTGCTCAGCTGGCTGCTGCTGCGCGGCCGTTGCCGCCATTGCCGGGCCCCGATCGCCGTCCGCTATCCGCTGGTGGAGCTGCTCACCGCCGGCCTCTGGGTGGCCATGCTGTTCGCCCGCCCGGCGGCCATGGGCCCCGACCCCAGCCCCTGGCTGCTGCTGGCGGCCGGCTGGCTGCTGGCCAGCTGGCTGCTGCCCCTGGCCCTGATCGATCTGGACAGCCTCTGGCTGCCCGAACCCCTCTGCCGCTGGGGGGTGCTGCTGGGCCTGGCGGTCACCGCCGGCCTCGGCTTCCCCCAGGGGGTCGCGGTGGGCCGCGAGCTGCTCTTCTCCCACCTGGTGGCGGTGGCCGCCGGCCTGCTGGGCTTCGAGGCCCTCAGCGCCCTGGCCGAGAAGGCGATGGGCCGGCCGGCCCTGGGCCTGGGGGACGCCAAGCTGGCGGCCCTGATGGGCGCCTGGCTCGGACCCCTCGGCCTCGGCCTGGCCGTGAGCCTGTCGGTGCTCGGCGGTGCCCTGATCGGCGGCATCGCCCGCCTCAGCGGCCGCCTCGGCCGCCAGCAGCCCTTCCCCTTCGGACCCTTCCTGGCCGCCGCCGCCCTGGCGGTCTGGATCGGCGGCCACGGCCCCTGGCTGCGCCTGTGGGGCCTGGGTCTTTAATGGCTCCAGGTCTCCGTTCCCCTTCGCCGCCGTCGCCCCATGTCCCTGTTCGACTGGTTCGCCGATCGCCGCAAGAACGCCCCCGCCGTCCGGGCCAGCAAGGGCCCTGAGGCCGACGAGGGGGATGGCCTCTGGAGCAAGTGCGCCGAATGCGGCCTGGTGGTCTACCGCAAGGATCTGATCGCCAACGCCAGTGTCTGCAAGGGCTGCGGCCACCACCACCGCATCGACAGCGCCGAGCGCATCCGCCTGATCGCCGATGAGGGCAGCTTCGAGCCCATCGATGCCGATCTCGCCCCCACCGACCCCCTCGCCTTCAAGGACCGCCGCAGCTACGCCGACCGGTTGCGCGACAGCCAGCGGTCCACGGGCCTGCGGGATGCGGTGGTCACCGGCCTCTGCCGCCTCGAGGGCATGCCCCTGGCCCTGGGGGTGATGGACTTCCGCTTCATGGGCGGCTCGATGGGCTCGGTGGTGGGCGAGAAGCTCACCCGCCTGGTGGAGCTGGCCACCGCCCGCCGCTATCCGCTGCTGATCGTCTGCGCCTCCGGCGGGGCCCGCATGCAGGAGGGGATGCTCAGCCTGGTGCAGATGGCCAAGGTCTCGGGCGCCCTGCAGCGGCACCGCAGCGCCGAGCTGCTCTACCTGCCCCTGCTCACCCATCCCACCACCGGTGGGGTCACCGCCAGCTTCGCCATGCTGGGCGATCTGATCCTGGCCGAGCCCAAGGCGATGATCGCCTTCGCCGGCCGCCGGGTGATCGAGCAGACCCTGGGCGAGAAGCTTCCTGAGGGCTTCCAGACCGCCGAGTACCTCCAGGACCACGGCTTCATCGACACGATCGTGCCCCGGCCCCAGCTGCGCGCCACCCTGGCCACCCTGATGCGGCTGCACGGCAGCCTGCGGCCGGCCGTGTCCGTGGCGCCATGAG
>CAZBMT010000199.1:2675-5279 GCA_964492645.1 uncultured Cyanobium sp.
GGCCGCGCCCGGTTGGCCGCCGCCCTCCTGGTGGTGGTGCTGCTGCTGGGCGGCTGGCTGGCGGCTCCCGCCGCCGCCGCCGCCGGCCCGGTCGACTGGCAGGAGGTGGAGGCCGGCCCGGAGGGCCGCCAGTGGTGGGACGCCGGCAGCCTCCGCTTCGATCGCGAGGGCCGTCTCTCGGTGCTCAGCCGTTTCCAGCCGGCCGCCGCCGCCGCCGATGCCCCCGAGGACGCCCGTCCCCCCGTCGGCCAGCTGTACGTGATGCAGCTCGACTGCGACGAGGAGCTCTACCGGGACACGGCCGTCAACGGCCTGCCCCGCTGGGGCGCCCCCTGGCAGCCGGCCGCCGGCGACACCCTCACGATCCGGGTGCTGCACGCCGCCTGCGAGGCCGCCCGCCGGATCCAGGAGAGCGATGCGACGGCCTGAGGCGCCCCTGCGGGTCGCCGTCGCCGGCCTCGGCTTCGGCGAGAAGGTGATCCTGCCGGCCCTGCGGGACGCCCCCGGCACCGAGCCGGTGGCCCTCTGGCACCCCCGGCCGGAGCGGGCCGCCGCCGCGGGCCAGGCGGCGGAGCTGCCCGCCTTCGACGACTTCGGCGCCCTGCTGGCCGATCCCGCCGTGGAGGCGGTGGTGATCGCCACGCCGCCGGAGCCCCGTTTCGCCCTGGCCCACGCCGCCCTGGAGGCGGGCAAGCACCTGTTCCTGGAGAAGCCGGTGGCCCTCGAGGCCGGCCAGGTGGAGGCGCTGCAGCGCCTCGCCATCGCCCGGGGCCTGGTGGTGGCGGTCGACTTCGAGTACCGGGCCGTGCCCCATGTCCAGCAGCTGGCCGCCCTCCTCGACGCCGGGGTCCTGGGGGATCCCTGGCTCGTGACGTTCGACTGGCTGATGTCCAGCCGCGCCGATCCGAGCCGCCCCTGGAGCTGGTACTCCCAGGCGGCGGCCGGGGGCGGCGTGCTCGGCGCCCTGGGCACCCACGCCTTCGACACCCTCCACTGGCTGATCGGCCCCAGCCGGGGCCTCACCGCCCGGCTCAGCACCGCCATCGGCGAGCGCCCCATCCCCGGCTCCGGCGCCATGGGCGTGGTGGATGCGGAAGACAGCGCCCTGATCCAGCTCGACCTCCAGGACCGTGGCGGCCGCCTGGTGCCGGCCCAGCTCACCCTCTCCTCGGTGGCACGGGCCGGGCGGGGCTATTGGATCGAGCTCTACGGCAGCGAGGCCACCCTGGTGCTGGGCTCGAGCAACCAGGCCGACTACGTCCACGGCATGCAGCTGTGGATGGCGCGCCCTGGCGAGGCCCTGCGGCCCGTCGCCGCCGATCCGGACCTGGCCTACGGCCGCACCTGGGAGGACGGCCGTATCGCGCCGGTGCGCCGGCTGCTGGACTGGTGGTCGCAGGCGGTGCGCGAGCGGCGGCCGATGGTGCCGGGCCTGTCGGAGGCGGTGGCCAGCCAGCGGTGCTGCGACTGGGCCCGCCGGGGAGCAGGAACCCTGGAGGGCATCCCCTAGACTCCCCGGCAGACCCGGCGGGACGACCCCGCCCGCCGTCCTTCGACCACGGTTCTCCGCAACCGTATCCACCCAAAAACCGCGAGATTTCCCATGGCGCTCGTACCGCTTCGCCTGCTGCTGGATCACGCCGCAGAAAACGGCTACGGCATTCCTGCCTTCAACGTCAACAACCTGGAGCAGGTGCAGTCGATCATGGAGGCGGCCTATGAAACCGACTCTCCGGTGATCCTGCAGGCTTCCCGGGGCGCCCGTCAGTACGCCGGCGAAAGCTTCCTGCGCCACCTGATCCTGGCCGCGGTCGAGACCTATCCCGACATCCCGGTGGTGATGCACCAGGACCACGGCAACAGCCCCGCCACCTGCTACGGCGCCGCCGCCAACGGCTTCACCTCCGTGATGATGGACGGCTCCCTCGAAGCCGACGCCAAGACCCCCGCCAGCTACGAGTACAACGTGGCCGTCACCAAGGAAGTGGTGGATGTGGCCCACGCCATCGGCGTGAGCGTGGAGGGCGAGCTGGGTTGCCTGGGGTCCCTGGAGACGGGCAAGGGTGAGGCCGAGGACGGCCACGGTTTCGAGGGCGCCCTCGACCACTCCCAGCTGCTCACCGATCCCGCCGAGGCCGCCGACTTCGTCGCCAAGACCAAGGTCGACGCCCTGGCCATCGCCATCGGCACCAGCCACGGCGCCTACAAGTTCACCCGCAAGCCCACCGGCGAAGTGCTGGCCATTTCCCGCATCGCCGAAATCCACAAGGCGATCCCCAACACCCACCTGGTGATGCACGGCTCCAGCTCCGTGCCCCAGGAATGGCTCGACATGATCAACAAGTACGGCGGTGCCATTCCCGAAACCTATGGCGTGCCGGTCGAAGAGATCCAGAACGGCATCAAGAACGGCGTTCGCAAGATCAACATCGACACCGACAACCGTCTGGCCTTCACCGCCGCTGTGCGGGAAGCCGCCTTCAAGGATCCCGCCAACTTCGATCCCCGCCACTTCAACAAGCCTGCACGGGCCTACATGAAGCAGGTGTGCCTCGATCGCTACCAGCAGTTCTGGTGCGCCGGCCAGGCCAGCAAGATCAAGCA
>CAZBMT010000200.1:0-3679 GCA_964492645.1 uncultured Cyanobium sp.
CCGCAGCGGTAGACGCCGTTGTTCACGCTCGCGTAGATCCGTTCGTTGAGGCGCTCGATCTCCTCTCGCAGCTCCATCGGGTAGAAGTCGCCCTCCCGCGCGCCCAGGTGATCGAAGGCGCTGTTGAACATCCGCAGGATCTCGGAGGATTCATTGCTCACGATCGTGCGCCGTTGTTTGTCCCACAGCACCGGCACCGTGACGCGGCCGCTGTAGTGGGGCTCAGCCAGTGTGTAGAGCTGGTGCAGGGCTTCGGCGCCCTCGTTGGGATCCGGCACCACCCCTTCGGCCGCCTGGAAGGTCCAGCCGTGCGGGCCCATGTACCAGTGCACGACGGAGACCGGGATCAGCTCCTCCAGCCCCTTGAGGGCGCGCAGGATCAGGGTGCGGTGGGCCCAGGGGCAGGCCAGCGACACATAGAGGTGATAGCGGCCGCCCTCGGCCGCAAAGCCGGCTCCGCCGCTCGGACCCGCCGATCCGTCCGGGGTGATCCAGTTCCGGAACGCCGCCCTTGAGCGCTCGAAGCGGCCGGCGCTGCTGCCGGTGTCATACCACTGGTCCTTCCAGACCCCGTCCACCAGCAGGCCCATCACGGTCGCCCTGACGCCCGCGGACCCTAACGGGCCTCCGGTGCCACCCGTTCACCCGGCGGATACCGGTCGTGGCGGGGCGGAATCGGTTCCATCGTGGAGGCCACAGCAGCGCCGGATTCTGGACACCATGGCTGGCTTGAAGCGACGCGGCTCCGGCCGCTGGATCGTCCTGGTCCTCTGCGGCACCCTGCTGACCGTGGTGCTGTCCGGTGGGCTGGCGGGCCTGCCGCCGCTGCCGCCGCCCGCGAAAGCCCAGGACCAGCCCGAGGAGCTGCGGGGGGTGTGGCTCACCGCCAACGACATGCCGGTGCTGCGGGACCGGGGCCGCATGCAGGACGCCGTGAACCAACTGGCGGAGCTGGGCTTCAACAGGCTCTATCCGGTGGTCTGGAACGGCGGCTTCGCCTACTACCCCAGCCGGGTGAGCGAGGCGCGCCAGCTGCAGGCGTTCACCTTCCGCGGCCTGCAGGGCCAGGACATCCTGGCCGAGCTGATCAGTGCCGGCCACCAGCGCGGGCTCAGGGTGATCCCCTGGTTCGAATTCGGCTTCATGGCCCCGCCCGAGTCGCCGCTGGCCCAGCGGCACCGCAGCTGGCTCACCCAGACCAGAGATGGCGGGCTCACCTCCAGCAGCGCCGCCGGCCGGGTGGTGTGGCTCAATCCCTTCCGGCCGGAGGTGCAGCAGCTGATCACCGACCTGGTGCTGGAGGTGGTCAACGACTGGGGCGCCGACGGCATCCAGTTCGACGACCACATGAGCCTGCCGCGGGAGTTCGGCTACGACCCCTTCACCACGGCGCTCTACCGCAAGGACACCGGCAAGGATCCACCGGCCAACCCCGACGACCCCGCCTGGGTCCAATGGCGCGCCGACCGGATCACCGCCTTCCTGGAGCAGCTGGCCCAGGCGGTGCGGGCCGCCCGCCCGGGCGCCCTGATCTCGATCTCCCCCAACTACTACGACTTCGCCTTCAAGCTGCAGCTGCAGGACTGGCGCGCCTGGGTGCGGCGCGGCATCGCCGATGAACTGCTGGTGCAGATCTACCGGCCCGATCTGGAGAGCTACCAGCCCCACCTCAGCCGGCCGGAGGTGCAGGAGGCCCGCCAGCGCATTCCCACCGCCATCGCCGTGCTGAGCGGCCAGCGCAACCGGCCCACCTCCCTGACGCTGATGGCCCAGAAAGTGGCCGCCAACCGCACCCAAGGCCTGGGGGTGGCGTTCTTCTATCTGGAGAGCCTCTGGAGCCTGGGCCCAGAGCCGCCGCAGGAGCGGATTGCCGGGCTGGCGGAGATGCTGGGCCCCCGCCAGCGGGAGCCGGGCGGCCCGGGCGGCCGTGCAGGGGCTGCGCCTCCCCTGCCGCCCCCGCCTCTGTAAGCAAGGCTGGATAAGTGCAGGCCGTCGGATCCGAGTCCGGCATTGACAACATCGAGCACCCCCCTCCCTTTCTGCAGAGGATGCTCCTCTCCGTCCCCCATGTCTGAACCGGCCGCCGAGCTGCCCCTGGCCCTCCCCACCCACCAGCGCCTGCTGGAGCTGTCCCTCTCCAACGACATGGAGGCCGAGGAGCTGCGGCAGAACCTCTCCGCCCTGGCCGCCCACGACGGCGTGCTCTGGCTGGGGGGTGACGAGGGCCGGAGTCTCTACCGGTTGCAGCGGCGCGGTGACCACCACGACGGCGATCTCGTTGCCGTGAAGCTCCGGGACTTCGGTCTCGCCGGCGGCAAGGACGACGGTGAATCGGACATCGAGGGACTGGCGCGCGATGGTGATCGCCTGTGGCTGGTGGGCTCCCATTCCCTGCGCCGCCGCCGGCACGACGCCGAGGGAGACCCCCTGCAACTGCACCGGAAGCAGAGCCGCAACGCCCATGTGCTTGGCTGCCTGCGGCTGGATGGGGAGGGCTGGCCCGTGGCGGGGCAGCGGCTGGCCTTCGATGCCGCCGAGGGCCGCGATGCCCTCACCCAGGCCCTGGCGGCCGATCGGCGGATCGCTCCGTTTCTGGCCATCCCCGGCAAGGACAACGGGCTCGACATCGAAGGCATCGCCGCCCGGGGTGGGCGGGTGCTGGTGGGGCTCCGCGGTCCGGTCCTGCGGGGCATCGCCCTGGTGCTTGACCTCCGTCTGGGCGGCCTCGACGCTGACGGCTCCACCCTCAGCCTGGAGTCCCATCACTGCCGCCACCTCTCCCTCAGCGGCCTGGCGGTGCGGGATCTGGCGGTGGTTCCCGGCAGCGACGACGTGCTGGTGCTGGCCGGGCCGACGATGGATCTGGCGGGGCCCTGCTACCTGTACCGCTGGCGCGATGCCCTTGGCCCGGACGACGCTTCAGCCCCCGCTGAGGGCGTCACCCTGGAGGCCACGGAGCCCCTGCTGTGGATCCGGGACGGCCGCCCCGGCCGCCCCGGCCAGGGCAGCGACAAGCCGGAGGGCCTCGATGTGGAGCGCCATGGCGACCAGCTGCTGGCCTGGGTGGCCTACGACGATCCCATGGCGGCCAGGGTTCGAGGGCAGGGAACGGCAACCCGCCTGGATGGGTTTCTGCTGCCGGACTGACGTCAGCCCAGATCCACCCCGTCGAACAGGAGGCGGCCGGGGGCCTCCATCGATGGGTCGAACCAGTACTGCTCCACCAGCGTCAGGAAGGCCTGCCGCGGCAGGGGACCGGGGGGCAGCCCCAGGCCGGCGAGCATCCGGTCAAGGTTGGCGGCGATGCCGGTGGTGGGATGGCCGTAGGCGGCGGCGAAGGCCGCCAGGTCGTCGAGTTCGAGCTGACCATCGCCATCACAGTCGAGCACGTCGAAGAAGCCGCCGGCGGAGCGGGCCATGAACTGCCGTGCGGCCTGGGGATCGGCCTGGAAGGCGGCGAACACCTGTCCGTGGGAGGCCAGGAACTCCTCCCTATCCACCATGCCGTCGTGGTTGAGGTCGCGACGGGCGTTCTCGTGGCGGTAGGTGTCGAGCAGCAGCCGCAGCAGATCGGGGAAGCGCTCGGGCCGGCCCTGCCAGCGCCGTGCGATCCGCACCGCCACCGGTTCGAAGTCACCCTCCAGGGTGTGGCGGCCGTCGCCGTCGCGGTCGTAGAAGC
>CAZBMT010000200.1:3779-5240 GCA_964492645.1 uncultured Cyanobium sp.
TTCGTCGCCTTCGCCGAAACCTGGAACGGCCGTCTCGCCATGCTCGGCTTCGTGATCGGCCTCGGCACCGAACTGCTCACCGGTCAGGGGATCCTCTCCCAGATCGGCCTGGGCTGATCGATCCACGGCCCAGCTTTTCGTCACCCCCCCCGCTGAAACACCCATGACCAACACCCCCGTCAACGACGCCCTCCTTCAGGGCGACACCGAGCATTCCATCCACATGGAGCAGCTTGAGCGCGTTGAACGCTTCAACGGCCGGGCCGCCATGATCGGTCTGGTGATCGGCGTGATCACCGAAGCCATCACCGGCTCCGGCATCGCCCACCAGCTCGGCCTCGGCGCCCTCACCGACGGCTATGCCGCCTGCCGCACCCAGTTCCTGCCCTTCTGCTTCTGATCGCCCCGCTCCCGATGCTGCTTCCGCCCCTTCTCTGCCCCTTCACGGCGGCCCGGATCGCCGGCCTGCAGGCCACGGTGCTGCTTCTGCTCACCCTGCTGATCAAGGCCAGGGTGCAGATCAAGGCGGCCTCAGCCCTGGGCCTGGTCCTGCTGGCCCTGCAGACACTGGTGTTCCTTGCCGCCGCGGGAGCTCTGGGCCTGGTGGCCGTTGGCGGAGCGGCCCTGGCCCTGGCCCGTCCGCGGCCGGCCGCTGTCTGAGGTCACCCCTGCCATGGCCAACCTGCTGCAGCCACCGCTGGGGGAAGACGGGCTCCGGGCCATGTTCACCAAGCCCTACGGAGCCCAGGGGCCGTCCGCGGAGCAGTGGCGCGCCCTGTACGACGAGGCCGTTCACTTCACCGATCCCACCCAGGAGCGTCAGGGCCTGAACGCCTACATCGTGGCCCAGGAGAGCTTGCTGCAACGCTGCGATGACGTCTTCCTCGAGCCGGGAGCCATCGCCCTCAACGGTGACGTGGCCTTCGTGGAATGGACGATGGGTCTGAAGATCAAAGGCATCGAATTCATCTACCCCGGCACCAGCCGACTCCGGCTGGGCGCCGACGGCCGGATCGTCGACCATCGCGACTACTTCGACTTTGTCGGCCCCACCTTCACGCCGGTGCCGCTGGTCGGAGGATTCGTGCGCTGGCTCTACGGGCGTTTCGTGGCCTGATTCGGCTGCGCCGATCGGTGGGGCCTGGAGGTCCGCGCCGGGCGACGCCCGGTGAGTCGCGCCAGCCGGGCCAGCGGCGTGCCGGCGCGGCGCAGGGCCTCCCGTTGCTGCGCACGCCAGGGGTGGTCCAGTGCTTCCATGGCCGCCAGGTCGTCATGGTCGTGGACGCCGTAGAGCAGGCCGGTGATCCGCTCCGCGTCCATGCCCTCCGCGGCAGCTTCCCGCCAGAGCCGCTCGCTCCGGGAGCGGTCGCCCCGCCGGAACTGGGCCTCGGCCAGTTCTCTGGTGAGCGCGAACACCAGCTGGCGCTCCTTGAAGGCGGAGAAACTGCCTTCGAACTGGTC
>CAZBMT010000201.1:0-5200 GCA_964492645.1 uncultured Cyanobium sp.
CCCTGGTGGCCGCCGCCGTGCTCAGCAGCCGCTACATCGCCGATCGCTTCCTGCCCGACAAGGCCATCGACCTGATGGACGAATCGGCGGCCCGGCTGAAGATGGAGATCACCTCCAAGCCGGAGGAGATCGACGAGCTCGATCGCCGCATCCTGCAGCTGGAGATGGAGAAGCTCTCCCTGGGGCGGGAATCGGACCCCGCCAGCCGCGACCGGCTCGAGAAGCTCGAGAAGGAGCTGGCCGATCTGGGCGAGCAGCAGAGCAGCCTCAACGCCCAGTGGCAGAAGGAGAAGGGCTCGATCGACGAACTCTCCGCCATCAAGGAGGAGATCGAGCAGGTGCAGCTGCAGGTGGAGCAGGCCAAGCGCAACTACGACCTCAACAAGGCCGCCGAACTGGAGTACGGCACCCTGGCGGAGCTCAACAAGAAGCTGGCCGCCAAGGAAAGCGAGCTGAGCGCCCATGCCGGCGAGAAGAACCTGCTGCGCGAGGAGGTCACCGAGGACGACATCGCCGAAGTGATCGCCAAGTGGACCGGGATTCCGGTCAGCAAGCTGGTGCAGTCGGAGATGGAGAAACTGCTGCACCTCGAAGACGAACTGCACACGCGGGTGATCGGCCAGGAGCAGGCCGTCACCGCGGTGGCCGATGCCATCCAGCGCTCCCGGGCCGGTCTCTCCGACCCGAACCGTCCGATCGCCAGCTTCCTGTTCCTCGGCCCCACCGGCGTGGGCAAGACCGAGCTCTCCAAGGCGCTGGCGTCCCAGCTGTTCGACAGCGAGGAGGCGATGGTGCGCATCGACATGAGCGAATACATGGAGAAGCACGCCGTGTCCCGGCTGATCGGAGCCCCTCCGGGCTACGTCGGCTACGAGGAGGGCGGCCAGCTCACTGAAGCGGTGCGGCGGCGCCCCTACGCCGTGATCCTCTTCGACGAAGTCGAGAAGGCCCACCCCGATGTGTTCAACGTGATGCTGCAGATCCTCGATGACGGCCGCGTCACCGATGGCCAGGGCCGCACGGTGGACTTCACCAACACGGTGCTGATCCTCACCAGCAACATCGGCAGCGCCTCGATCCTCGATCTGGCCGGCGATCCGGCCCGCCACGGCGAGATGGAGAAGCGGGTGAACGAGGCCCTGCGGGGCCACTTCCGCCCCGAATTCCTCAACCGGCTGGATGAATCGATCATCTTCCACAGCCTCAAGGCCGAGGAACTGCGCCAGATCGTGGAACTGCAGGTGCAGCGGCTGGCCCGGCGGCTCGAGGAGCGGAAGCTGGGCCTGGAGCTCGACGGTGCCGCCCTCGACTGGCTGGCCGCCGTCGGTTACGACCCGGTGTACGGGGCCCGGCCCCTCAAGCGGGCCATCCAGCGCGAACTGGAGACACCGATCGCCAAGGCGATCCTGGCGGGCACGTTCCTGGGCGGGTCCACGATCGTGGTGGACGTGGAGCATGAGCGCCTACGCTTCCGCCCGGCCGAAGCGGCCGCCATCCAGCCCGTGGCGCCGGCGCTGGTGTGACGCCTCAGGCGGCCAGCGCTGCCATCAGGGAGGGGTTGGAGTACCAGCTCCAGGTCCCCTCCCTGGCGGCCACGACGCCCAGTTCGTTCCGCAGCTCTTCCAGGTCCTGGCCCATCCGCTCCTCCCAGATCACCGGGAACAGCGGCTTGGCTTCGGCGCCGATATGCAGCCCTTTGCTGATCATGCCGAAGGCGTAGCCGGCGGTGCGGGCCTGCTCAGCCGGGGTTTCCAGTTCGTCGATGGGCGTGTCGTTGCGGAACCAGTTGAGCAGCAGGGCCATCAGATCGGTGAAGGCCAGGCCCGGATGGGCGAACTGGGCCACGCTCATGCTGATGACCCCCAGCTCACCGAAATTGTCGAGGCTGAAGCCGCTGACGATGTGATGGATGTCGTGGGTGGCGTAGACGCGGTAGTTGATGTAATCGGCGTCGGTTTCCAGGTTGGCGTAGAACTCGGGAGCGGGGAAGAAGTTGATGTCATACCCCATCGTTTCCAGCACCGTGGCGTAGGTGTGCCCCAGGGTTCCCTTCGGCAGCGCCCGCAGGGCGGCCGCGTCATAGGGGCCGCTGAGCCGCCGCTGCCCGATCAGGGCCGCGGCAGCCGGATCCCGCCCCAGCAACGTCCGGCAGACCTGCATCGGACGGGACTGACGCAGCCGATGGGAGAGCAGGAAGACGTTGTTGGCCGAGGCACCGGCTCCGGCGGCCAGATCGGCGAGTTCGAGAAACGAGTGGATGTTCTCCTGGGTGGCGATCCGATCGAGGTAGCGAAATCCCATGGGGTGCAGCAGGGCGGGGGGAGCACCCATGGAAGCTAGGCACGCAGCCAGAGCCGGCCCAGCAGGCCAGCCTCAGCCCACCAGGGCATCGATGCGGCGGGCCAGCTCGACATCGAGGTTCGAGAGGCCGCCGGTGTCATGGGTGGTGAGGTTGATCGTCACCCGGTTCCAGACGTTGCACCATTCCGGGTGGTGCCCCATCGCTTCGGCCGCCAGGGCCACCCGGGCCATGAAGCCGAAGGCGGCGGAAAAATCGCTGAAGCGCAGTTCGCGGTGCAGCTTGCCTTCCCGCAGGGTCCACTGAGGCAGTTCCGTGGAGAGCGCGGCGGTCTGGGCGGGTGTCAGGGGCTGGGCGACCATGGGGGAGGAAAGCAGGGGGGTCACTCACCCACCAGATGCAGGCTGAGGCTGCGGCGGTGGGGTCGGGCCCGGTGCTCCCACAGATACACCGCCTGCCAGGTGCCGAGCAGCAGGCGGCCCGACTGAAAGGGCAGTACCAGGCTGGTGCAGGTCAGGGCGGTGCGGATATGGGCGGGCATGTCATCGGGCCCCTCGTCATCGTGCACCCAGGGGCGCCGCTCACCCTGGCCGCTCAGGGGCCGCACCCCTTCCGGGGGCACCAGGGCCCGAAGGAAGGCCGCGAGATCCACCAGCACCCTGGGGTCGGCGTTCTCGTTGATTGTCAAGGAGCAGGAGGTGTGCAGGCTGGCGATGGTGGCGGTGCCGAGCTCCAGGCCGCTGGCGGCGATCAACCGGTTGAGGGGCCCGGTGATGTCATCGAATCCTTCCCCCCGGGTGGACACCTCCAACTGGCTCAGGGTCTGGCGCAGCATCCGTTCCTCCTGGCACCCTTCAGCTGGCGACGGGGGCCGGAGCGGCGGAACGCAACGCGTCGATCGTGGTGAGCCTGCAGACCTCGGGGTCCCAGAGGATGTAGCTGAAGCACCCCGGGATCTCGGCCAGGGAGAGCCGGCGAACGCCGGCGAGCAGGTGGGCGTTGCGCTCGTGGCAGGCCCGGAGCCGGTAGTTGGGGATCTTGGAGGACAGGTGATGGATGGCATGGCAGCCGATGTCGGCTGAGAACCAGTTGAACAGAGGCGGCAGCTCCAGATCACTGGTGCCTTCCAGCACTCCGGTCATCTCGCTCCAGCCGGCGGTGGGGTGGGCATAGGAACCGGGGAAGTTGTGCTGGACGAAGAAGATGCAGATGAAGATCGCCGCCGCGCAGGCCATCACCGGGGCATAGATCGACCAGAACACACCGGCGCCGAGCCAGTGGGCCATCAAACACCAGGAGCCGATCACGGCGAGGTTGTTGGCCAGCAGATGGCGGAATTCCGCCTGGGTGTACCAGTGCCTGGAGCGATAGCTGCCCAGGATCTGGCCAGGGCCCATCCTCTGGGGGCTGCGCAGGCAGGCCAGGAGGTGGGGGAAGAAGCCCCCCAGCCCGAGCAGCAAGGCCACCCTGGGCTTGATCACAAGGTAGAAGAAGCCTCCCGGGAACAGCATCGCCGGGTGGCGCAGCACGCCGTAGAACCGCTGCCGGCCGGGGCTGAGTGCGGCGAAAACGGCCGTAGTGACAAGGGCCGAAGGTCCCTGGTATTTCTCCCAGTCGCCGTTGTGGCGGTGGTGGTAGGCGTGGCCCCGCGACCAGGGGTACTGGGGAATGGCACTGATCACACCGAGCAGAAAGCCGAACACCTGGTTGGCCCGTCGGCTGTGGAACAGGGAGTCGTGGCCGCAGTCGTGCATCAGCGAGAAGCAGCGGGCCAGCAGCAGCACCATGACCACCATGGTGGGGATGAGCAGCAGGGGCGAGTGCTGGAGGCTCCAGTCGGCCACCCACCACAGGGCCGCGTAGGGGACCACGGTGTTGGCGATCTGCCAGACCCCCCGCAGATTCGAACTGTCCATGAAGGATTTGAGCTCGAAATCGCCACGCCTGGGCTGACCGACCGACGGCCCCTCAGGGGAGGTCATGGCTGCATTCGCGTCATTCACAGTTGGCGCGGCAGGCGGGACGTCCGGTGCGCTGTCGGAAAGGGTGGTGGAAGGTAAACCCTGCGACAATGCAAAACCTTTGATGTGATGAAAAGCCTAGTCAGCGATCGGCGCCACCGATCGGCTTCAATCCGAAGGGAATCTGAATAGAATCATCGCCACGGCATGGAAGCGGTACGACCCCAAGAGCCTGGCAAGCTCGACCTGATCGTGGTGGGCAGCGGCCTCGGCGGCCTCTGCGCCGGCGCCATCGCCGCCCGCCATGGCCTGGCCGTGCTGGTGCTCGAGGCCCATACAACCCCCGGCGGGGCGGCCCACGGATTCCGGCGCGGTCCCTTTCACTTCGAATCCGGCCCATCGCTCTGGAGCGGCCTGGGCCGGTGGCCCAGCACCAACCCCCTGGCCCAGGTGCTGCGGGCGGTGGGGGAAACCCTGCCCGTGGCCAGCTACCGCGACTGGGGGCTGCTGCTGCCGGAGGGGTCCCTGCAGGTGGGGGTGGGGCAGGCCCCCTTCCTGGCCCTGGTGCGAGATCTCCGCGGCGCTGCGGTGGCGGACGAGTGGGACCGCTTCCTCACCGCCCTGTGGCCCAGCTGCGAGGCGGCCCGCTCCCTGCCGCTGCTGGCCCTGCGGCCCGGGGCGGGTCTGGCCACCACCCTCGGCGGCGGCAACGCCCTGCGCCTGCTCGGCCAGGCCGGCAGGCTGGCGGCTCTGGGCGGCGCCTTCGGGCCGATCGCCCGTCGCCACCTCCGCGATCCGTTCCTGCTCCACTGGGTCGACCTGCTCTGCTTCCTGATCTCCGGGTTGCCAATGGACCAGACCAGCGCCGCCGCCATGGCGACCCTGTTCGGGGAGTGGTTCGAGCCCGAGGCCTGCCTCGACTACCCCATCGGCGGCAGCG
>CAZBMT010000202.1:0-5198 GCA_964492645.1 uncultured Cyanobium sp.
TGTCGGGGAACTCGCTGTCCCAGTGCGGGTAGTCGGACGCATAGGCCACGACGTGGTCGCCGAGCCGCTCGACGGTGTGCCCCAGATCGGGCTCCGCTTCGCACGAGATCACCAGCCGCCCGTCGGGCCTGAGGGCGGCCAGTTCGCAGAGCACCGAGGCCGTGCGGGATCCGTGGCCGAAGCCGTGGCTGCTGACGCAGGCGCAGATCAGCAAGGGCTGAGCACTCCCGCCGCCGGCAGGGCCGCCGTCCAGAGGGTCTGCTCGTAATGGAGGGCGCCGTCGATGCCGTACCAGCGGTGGCTGATGTGGCGCAGGTCGCCATCGGAGAAGACGACCCAGCTGAAGTGACGCAGGGACCGGCCCTGCTGATCCACGCCGTGGCGGGGCACGCAGGCGGTGTTGAGGAACGCGGTGCCCTGGGCGTCACGCCGGAAGCTGAGCCGCTCCCCCTGGTGATGGCAGAGGGCGTGATGCATGTGGCCGAACACCACCAGGGGCAGCGGACGGCGCCGGCGGATCTGGTCCACCGCCAGGGCCAGATCCTGGTCCCCCCAGTCGCAGGCGGGCGCCTTCCAGTCCCGGCCGCAGGGGTCATCCACCTGGGTGCCCAGGCCGCTGGGGCCGGAATGGGCCAGCAGGATCAGCGGCAGCTCGGGATCGGCGGCCAGCGCCGCCCGGCTGATGCGCTCGGCGGACTCCTGCAGGCCCACCGGTCCGTAGACCGATCGCACCGCCTTGGAGAGGTGGAAGCCACCGCCGGCGGTGCCGGGGCGGGCGCCCACCACCGCCAGCCCGGGGGGCCGCAGTTCCCTCAGTCCCCAGCCGCAGTGCCGCTCCCCGAGCAGCTCCAGCTGGCGGCGCAGGGTGCGGCCGCTGCCGTCCTTGCCGGCATCGTGGTTGCCGAGCACGCAGGCGATCGGCAGGTCCAGGCTGGCGAGCAGTTCGGGAATGCGGCACTTGCCGTCGCTGAGGTCGCCCACCAGCAGCAGGGCATCCGGACGGATCCGATCCAGCACGTCGTGGTCGCTGCGATCCCACTGATCGTGCAGATCCCCCGCGATGGCGATGTTCAGCTCAGCCAATACCGACCGCTTCCTAGAGTGGGATCATCGTGCACGAGAAGGGGTATCGGTTGGTCTTCACGCAGACGCTGACCCACCCACCACACCTGGTTCCGCCCCGCGCCGAGCTGGACGCTGCGATCGAAACGCTCAAGCAGGAGCGCAAGGCCATCATCCTGGCCCACTACTACCAGGACGACGCCATCCAGGACTGCGCCGATTTCATCGGCGATTCCCTCGAGCTCTCCCGCCGCGCCGCCAGCACCGACGCCGAGGTCATCGTCTTCTGCGGTGTCCACTTCATGGCGGAGACCGCCAAGATCCTCAACCCCGGCCGCACGGTGCTGCTGCCCGACCTGGAGGCCGGCTGCAGCCTCGCTGACGCCTGTCCCGCCGACGCCTTCGCCGCCTTCCGTCAGCGCCACCCCGATCACCTCGTGGTGAGCTACATCAACTGCTCCGCAGCGGTGAAGGCCCAGAGCGACCTGATCTGCACGAGCAGCAATGCGGTCCACCTGGTGCGGCAGCTGCCGGCCGAGCGGCCGATCCTGTTCGCCCCCGACCAGAACCTGGGCCGCTGGGTGGCCCGCCAGAGCGGCCGGGAGCTCACCCTCTGGCCCGGCAGCTGCATCGTCCATGAGACCTTCAGCGAGCAGGCCCTGCTGCGCCTGCGCCAGGAACACCCGGAAGCCGAGGTGATCGCCCATCCGGAGTGCCAGCAGCACCTGCTCGATCTGGCCGACTTCATCGGCTCCACCAGCAAGCTGCTCCAGCGCACCCAGACCAGCCCAGCCCCCGCCTTCATCGTCCTCACCGAGCCGGGCATCCTGCATCAGATGCGGCAGCGGGCACCGGGGAAGACCTTCCATGAGGTGCCCGGGGCCGATGGCTGCAGCTGCAACGCCTGCCCCTACATGCGGCTGAACACGCTTGAGAAGCTGTGGCAATGCCTGCACACCATGGCGCCGGCGATCGAGCTCGACGAGGAGATCCGCCGGCGGGCCCTGGTGCCGATCGAACGGATGCTGGCGATGAGCGCCTGAGAGGCCGGCCCGGGACCCCGGGCTTCGGGAGCACCTCAGTAGCTGTAGTTGGCCACGAACAGCGAGCCGGCATCGCCCGAGGGTTCGGAGCCGGCCACGTAGGCCCCACGGGCCGCGGCGCCGTTGGCCCGGACGCGGGCCAGCAGGGCCGCCTGGCCCGCCGCCGTGTCGCTCCCCTTCCAGTGGCTGAGGCAGGAGTGCTGCAGGGCCCGGCCGTAGGAGAACCCCAGGTGCCAGGGGGCCTCCGGGTCGGCGGCATGGATGGCCGAAAGCAGGACGCTGGCCTCCTCCTCCCCCAGGCCCCCCGAGAGGAACAGGATTGCCGGCACGGCCGGGGGCACGCTGCGGCGCAGGGTGCGCACGGTGTAGGCCGCCACCTGGGCGGGGCCGGGACGGTCGGAGGCCTCGGCGCCCGGGAGGGTCATCGAGGGCTTGAGCAGGGTGCCCTCCAGGAACACGCCATTGCGGCCAAGGGCCTCGTAGACACTGCGCAGTACCCACTCCTGCACCGCCGCGGTGGTGAGGATGTCGTGGTCGCCGTCCATCAGGATCTCCGGCTCCACGATCGGCACCAGGCCCTCCTCCTGGACCGTGCGGGCGTAGCGGGCCAGGCCCCAGGCGTTCTCGCGCACGCACAGCTCCGAGGGGCAGCCGTCGGCGCTGATGCGCAGCACGGCCCGCCATTTGGCGAAGCGGGCGCCGCGGGCGTAGGCCCGGGCCGCCCGCTCCTGCAGCCCCCGCAGGCCCGTGCACCAGGTCTCGCCGGCCAGACCACCGGCCAGGGGCTCGACGCCGAGATCCAGCTTGATCCCCACCACCAGCCCCTGCTCCTTGAACAGATCGACGATCGATCCGGCCGGCCGGCCCGCGATCGGGGCCGCTTCCTGGTAGAGGGTTTCCTCGTAGAGGATCACGCCGCTGATCGTCTCGCCGAGTCCGGGGGTGGTGGCCAGCAGGGTGCGGTAGGCGCGGCGGTTCTCCTCGCTGTTCTCGAGGCCGATCGCCGCGAATCGCTTGCCGATCGTGCCGGTGGATTCGTCCGCCGCCAGCAGGCCGGTGCCCGGCCGCGCCAGGGCGGCCGCGGTGGCCTCCAGCTCCTCGCGATGGGTGTCGAGTGGCATCGGGCCAGGGGCGACGGCTGTCCCATGGCTAGTGGGGAGCCCGCACGCCGTCAACGGGCCCGGGCCGCCAGGATGCCGCCATCTTCCTGCGGCGGCACCGGCGCGCCATGGCCCTGCCGCCCGACGGCCTGCTCCAGCTCACCCCCCAGGGCCTGTACTGCCCGGCGGCCCGGGCCTGGATCGACCCCTGGCGGCCGGTGAGCCGGGCCCTGATCACCCATGGCCACGCCGACCATGCCAGGCCCGGCAGCGGCGCCTACTGGGCGGCGACCCCGGGGGAGGCCGTGCTGCGTCAGCGGCTGGGGGGCGGCATCGAACTGACGGGGATGGCCTACGGACAGGAGCGGCGCATCGGTGAGGCGCTGGTGTCGTTCCATCCGGCCGGACACGTGCTGGGCTCGGCCCAGATCCGGATCACCGCCGGCGGCGAGACCTGGCTGGTCAGCGGCGACTACAAGCGTGATGCCGACCCCAGCTGCGCGCCGTTCGAGCCGGTGAGCGCCGACGTGCTGATCACCGAAGCCACCTTCGGCCTGCCGATCTACCGCTGGCGGCCGGGCCACCAGGTGGCGTCCGAGATCCTGGCCTGGTGGCGCAGCGCACCCGAGCGGCCCTCCGTGCTGTTCGCCTACGCCTTCGGCAAGGCCCAGCGGCTGCTGGCGGAGCTGGCGGTGCTGGGGGTGGCGGAGGAGGTCCTGCTGCACGGGGCGGTGCAGGCACTGGTGGAGCCTTACCGGAGCCAGGGCGTGGTGCTGCCGCCGACGCGGCCTCTCAGCGACCTCCCCCGCAGCGCCCCGCTGGCCGGGCGTCTGGTGCTGGCGCCGCCTTCGGCCCACCGTTCCCCGTGGATGCGGCGGTTCACCACCCCCCAGACCGCCTTCGTCAGCGGCTGGATGGCGGTGCGAGGGGCGCGGCGGCGGCGGGGCTTCGAGCGGGGCTTCGCCCTCAGCGACCACGCCGACTGGGACGGGCTGCTGCGCACGGTCCGCGACTGCGGCGCCCGGCAGGTCTACGTGACCCACGGCAACAGCGACGGACTGGCCCGCTACCTGCGCGAGGAGCTGGGGCTGGCGGCCGAGCCCCTGGGGCGGGCCTTCGAGGGGCAGAGGAACGAGGCCGGGGACCTCGAGGTGGAAGGAACACCTTCACCTGGAAGCCTGGCTGACGGCACCTGAATGGAATCAGGAATCATCATCATCCCGGCCACAAACTGACAACGCAGAGGCTGGATCGGCCGATTCGAACGCCACGACTGCACCGAAGATCAGTGACTGACAATGGCGCCAGAGGCCAGCAATCGTGCCCCGCAGATCTTTCTTCGCACCGCATTGTCAGAAGCAGAACGGAAGGAAGATGCTCCCGTTGTCAAGTCCCCGGAGGGCCTTGAACACCCGTTGAAATGACTGGTCCGTGGGACGTCCAGTTCTACGATCGACCATGCTGTGCTGGTGCTGGCATGGGGGAAATCGGTCTGTGCGATGGGCTCGCCGAGCCCGTGAGACGTCGCCTGGCCGACTTCTGCCTGATCGCCGATCTCGCGGGCACGGAGCTGCTGGTGTCCGACGCGGTCAAGGGAAACTTCATCGCCTGCAATCATCTGGCCCGGGAGCGTCTCGGCTACAGCCCCGCTGAGCTTTTCGCTCTCTCGCCGGAATCCATCCAGGCCGATCCTGACCATGACGCCGCCTGGGTGGCGGCGCGACGGGTTGAGGTGATCGCCGCAGGCAGCAGCAGCTTTCGCACCCGTCACCGTCGTCGCGACGACTCGATTCTCGAGGTCGTGGTCAGCAACGCCGTCCTGGTGATGGACGAGCTACAGATGATCGTGAGCTGTGTGCAGGATGAAACCCTTCAGCGCCACCGGGAAACCGAGCTGCTGGATCTCCTCAGCCTGCTCGAGGAGGGGTCGTCGATCACCGGCATCGGTGTCTGGGATCTGCGCTTCTCGGATGGCCGCATGCGCTGGTCGGAG
>CAZBMT010000203.1:0-5176 GCA_964492645.1 uncultured Cyanobium sp.
GTCCAGACCTACGTGATCTCCCAGCGCTACGAAGGACTGGTCCGCCAGTAGGCCCTTCCCCGTTTCCCTTCCCATGAAACAGCGACTCCTCTTCCTCGGTCCCCCCGGCGCCGGCAAGGGCACCCAGGCCGAGCTCCTGGCCGAACGCCACGGGCTGCTGCATCTCTCCACCGGCGACCTGCTGCGGGCGGAGGTGAAGGCCGGCACCGCCCTGGGCCAGGAGGCCGAGGCGGTGATGGCCCGCGGCGAGCTGGTCAGCGATGCCCTGGTGCTGGCGATCGTGCGCAGCCGCCTGGAGGGCCACACGGGCGGCTGGCTGCTCGACGGCTTCCCCCGCAACCTCGCCCAGGCCGAGGCCCTCGATGCCCTGCTGGCGGAGCTTGACCAGCGCATCGAACGGGTGCTGCTGCTGGAGCTGGAGGACGGCGTGCTGATCCAGCGTCTGCTCTCCCGCGGCAGGGCCGACGACAACGAGGCGGTGATCCGCAACCGCCTTGTGGTGTACCAGGAGCAGACCGCCCCCCTGATCGACCACTACCGCGAGCTGGGCCTGCTGTGTCCCGTGGAGGCCTCCGGCACCGTGGAGGAGATCGGGACCAGGATCGTAGCCAGCTTGACGGAATGATGTGATACGGTAGCTGTTTGCAAATTCGGAGAGCACAACGCCCATGAAGGTGCGTGCCTCAGTCAAGAAGATGTGCGACAAGTGCCGGGTGATCCGTCGCCACGGCCGGGTCATGGTGATCTGCACCAACCCGAAGCACAAGCAGCGTCAGGGTTGAGCCCTCACGCCTCCTCGGCGGCCGCCCTCGGCCGCCACCCCCTTTGCCCTCTGATCGTTTCCTGACGTGGCTCGGATCGCCGGTGTCGATATCCCTCGTGACAAGAGGGTTGAGATCTCACTCACTTACGTGTACGGGATCGGGCTCACCAGGGCCCGCAAGATCCTCGCCAAGTCGGGCGTCAACCCCGACATCCGGGTGAAGGACCTCAGTGACGGGGATGTGCAGAAGCTGCGCGGCGCCGCCGACTCCTTCGTCCTCGAGGGCGATCTGCGGCGGGAGGAGGGCATGGCCCTCAAGCGCCTCCAGGACATCGGCTGCCTGCGGGGTCGCCGCCACCGCATGGGCCTGCCCGTGCGCGGCCAGCGCACCCGCACCAACGCCCGCACCCGCCGCGGCGCCCGCAAGACCGTGGCCGGCAAGAAGAAGTGAGTTCCGGGCCTCCGGGCCCGTCCTCCCTGTCCTGCCTGCACCCTCTCCCGGCCCGTGGCCCCTCGCGGCAGCCACAGGGCCCCAGCCCCGCCGCCCTCCCCTTGCGGAGGTCGTCACCGGGGCTCCCCCCCAGTCCTCCGATCACCTCCCCGCAGCCGCGGGGTCACCGCCATGGCCAAACCAGCCAAGAAGACAGGCCCCAAGAAGGCCAAGCGCAACGTCCCCAACGGTGTCGCGCACATCCAGAGCACCTTCAACAACACGATCGTCTCGATCACCGACACCGCCGGTGAGGTGGTGAGCTGGTCTTCGGCCGGAGCCAGCGGCTTCAAGGGGGCCCGCAAGGGCACCCCCTTCGCCGCCCAGACCGCCGCCGAGGCTGCCGCCCGTCGCGCCCTGGAGCAGGGCATGCGTCAGATCGAAGTACTGGTGCGCGGCCCCGGCTCCGGCCGTGAAACCGCCATCCGCGCCCTCCAGGTGGCCGGTCTTGAGATCACCCTGATCCGCGACGTCACCCCCCTGCCCCACAACGGCTGCCGCCGGGCCAAGCGCCGCCGGGTGTGAGCCGCCGGAGATCCTTCGGCCTCCTTCCCGCCTTTCCCGGGCCGCCGTCGCGGCCACCGTTCCTTTTCCACCTCCTCAGACCGTGTTGCACTACCAGATCGATCGGGTCGAGCACCAGGTCGCCGACGACCGTTCCCAGACGGGCGTCTTCCTGATCGGCCCCCTGGACCGGGGTCAGGCGACCACCCTCGGCAACGCCCTGCGGCGCGTGCTGATCGGTGGTCTCGAGGGAAGCGCCATCACGGCGGTGCGTCTCTCCGGGGTCAACCACGAGTACGCCACGGTGCCGGGCGTTCGCGAGGACGTGCTCGACATCCTGCTCAACTGCAAGTCGGTGCCGGTCAACAGCCGCAGCCGCGACCTGGAGATCGGCCGTCTGATGGTCAACGGCCCGGCCAGGGTCACCGCCTCCGACCTGCAGTTCTCGCCCCAGGTGCAGGTGATCGACGGCGATCGGGAAATCGCCACCGTGGCCGAGGGCCACAGCCTGGAGATGGAAGTGCACGTCGAGCGCGGCGTGGGCTACCGGCCAGTGGATCGCCACAACGAGGACACCTCCGCCATCGATCTGCTGCAGATCGATGCGGTGTTCATGCCCGTCCGCCGGGTCAACTACACCGTCGACGAGACGGCGGTCGGTGAGGGGGGCTCGGCCCACGAGCGTCTGCGCATCGAGATCGAGACCAACGGCAGCGTCACCCCCGACGACGCCATGGCCCAGGCCGCCAACCAGCTGATCAGCCTGTTCCAGCCCCTGGCCACCCTCACCATGACCGAGGAGCCCGGCCTGGAGCCCGAGCCTTCGGCCGAGGCCCAGATTCCCCTGGAGGAGCTGAACCTCTCCGTCCGCGCCTACAACTGCCTCAAGCGCGCCCAGGTCAACTCCGTCTCCGACCTGATGGGCTTCAGCTACGAAGACCTGCTGGAGATCAAGAACTTCGGTTCCAAGTCCGCTGACGAGGTGATCGAGGCCCTCGAGAGGATCGGCATCTCCCTGCCCCAGAGCCGCACCAGCGGCTGAAAGGCGGTTACCCCTTCCCCGTTTCGCCACCCGCCCCGTCCCCACCATGCGACACCAGTGCCGAGTCCCCCTGCTGGGACGCCCCGCCGACCAACGCAAGGCCATGCTGCGTGGTCTCACCACCCAGCTCATCCGTGAAGGCCGCGTCACCACCACCAAGGCCCGGGCCAAGGCCCTGCGTGATGAAGCCGAGCGCATGATCACCCTGGCCAAGGACGGCACCCTCGCCGCCCGCCGCCGCGCCATCGGCTACATCTACGACAAGCAGCTGGTGCACGCCCTGTTCGACAAGGCCCAGGACCGCTACGGCGACCGCCAGGGTGGCTACACCCGCATCATCCGCACGGTGCGCCGCCGCGGCGACAACGCCGAAATGGCCATCATCGAGCTGGTCTGAACCGACGGTTCTGAAACGGATCGCCCTCTCGCTGCAGTACGACGGGGCCGCCTTCCACGGCTGGCAGCGGCAGGCCCAGCACAGCAGCGTCCAGGAAACCCTGGAGGCGGCCATCGAGGCCCTCGACCCGCACCGGCCCGTCCGGGCGGTGGCGGCGGGCCGCACCGACACCGGCGTCCACGCCGCCGCCCAGGTGGTGCACTTCGATGCTTCCGGCCCCATCCCGGTGACCCGCTGGGCCAGGGCCCTCAACGGCCGCCTGCCGCCCACGCTGCGGGTGCGGGCCGCCGTCGAGGTGCCCGCTGACTGGCACGCCTGCTTCAGCGCCACCTACCGGCGCTACCGCTACACGATCCACAACGGCCGCACCCCCAACCTCTTCCTGGCCCCGTGGAGCTGGCACCGCTACCAGTGGCGCCTGGATGACGCCCTGATGGTCCGTTGCCTGCAGGCCCTCCTGGGCGAGCATGATTTCTCCGCCTTCCAGCGGGCTGGCAGCCGCCGCGCCCATGCCCGCACCACCCTGCAGGAGGTGCGCGTGGAGCGCCGCGGCGATCTGCTGGTCACCGAGGTTCAGGCCAGCGGCTTCCTCTACGGCATGGTGCGCCTGCTGATGGGCCAGCTGGTGGCGGTGGGGGAGGGTCGCCTGGCGGCGGCGGAGTTTCTGCACCGCTGGCGCAGCGGCGACCGGCACGCCGTCAAGGAGGCCGCACCACCCCAGGGGCTCTGCCTGCTGCGGGTGGGCTACCCGGAGCCGGTGTTTCCTGAGGCCGCCTGGTATGATTGTCAACCGCGATTTCTGTTGGATTCGCGCGATCCTCCCGCCGATCCCTTCGGCGACCTCGGCCCCCTCGGCGACGAACCGATCGGCTGAAGTGCCCTGCAGGAAGCCCCATCCAGTGGCTACAGGCAGACGGCACCTCTCCGAATTCGCCGGGTCCGGCGACACGGTAGGGTCGAATCTCCCTGTCCCGACCCATCCGCCTGCGATGGGCTCTCCCCAAACCGGCCCGCCGGCGCGATGAACAAGACAACTCCACCCCCCATCGATTCGCTCCAGCGCCAGTGGTATCTGGTCGACGCGGCGGACCAGACCCTCGGCCGTCTCGCCAGTGAAGTGGCCCAGGTGCTGCGTGGCAAGAACAAGCCCACCTTCACGCCCCACCTCGACACGGGCGACTTCGTGGTGGTGATCAACGCCGACAAGGTGCGCGTCAGCGGCAACAAGGCCACCCAGAAGATCTACCGGCGCCACTCCGGCCGCCCCGGCGGCATGAAGACCGAAACCTTCGAGCACCTGCAGGCCCGCCTGCCGGAGAGGATCATCGAGAAGGCCATCAAGGGCATGCTTCCCCACAACGCCCTGGGCCGCCAGCTGTTCCGCAAGCTGAAGGTCTACAAGGGTGCCGAGCATCCCCACGCCGCCCAGCAGCCCCAGCCCCTCGCCCTCGATCCCGCCGCCGCCGCCCAATGACCAGCACCTCCAACCGCGTCGTCTACTGGGGCACCGGCCGTCGCAAGACCGCCGTCGCCCGTGTGCGGGTGGTGCCCGGCAGCGGCAGCGTCACCATCAACGGCCGCCCCGGCGACAACTACCTCAATTACAACCCCGTCTACCTAGCGGCGGTCAAGGCTCCCCTGCAGACCCTGGGCCTGGAAGCCCAGTACGACCTCCTGGTCAACGTGCGCGGCGGCGGTCTCACCGGCCAGGCCGATGCCATCAAGCAGGGTGCGGCCCGGGCCCTCTGCGATCTGTCCCCCGACAACCGCAAGCCCCTCAAGATCGAAGGCCACCTGAGCCGCGACCCCCGGGCCAAGGAGCGTCGCAAGTACGGCCTCAAGAAAGCCCGCAAGGCTCCCCAGTTCTCCAAGCGCTGATTCCCGCCATGCCGAAAGCCGACATCCATCCCACCTGGTATCCGGACGCCAAGGTGATCTGCAACGGAGAGGTGGTGATGACCACCGGCTCCACCCAGCCCG
>CAZBMT010000204.1:0-5172 GCA_964492645.1 uncultured Cyanobium sp.
TCTCCCGCTCCAGCCGCCAGCTGATCGCCATCGGCCGCTCCCCCTCGTGGCTCTCATACCGCGCCACCGCTGCCCGGTGGCGGAAGCAGCGGTGGTGGTGCTCTGACTCTCCCAATGGAACAGTGAGGGCCCTAGGGCCAGGTCGCGGTAGCGGGTGGTGGGGGAGAAGATGGCTTTGCTCTTCTTCAGGTTGACGAACAGCAGATCGGTGGCCGTGGGTTGGTGCCAGAGCACCCCTTCGCGGTGGCTGCGGGGAGCGCCGCGCTCGTCGACGGCAGCGAAAGCGGCGAGCACTTCGGCGCGGCTGTAGCGGCCGTACACACGCAGCGGCACCGGCAGGGCCCAGGGCAGCGGGTGCAGGCGGTGATCGGCGCGATCGGCCAGCTGCTCCAGCAGCTGACGCAGCTCCTCGCGCCACGGACCCACGGCCCAGAGCAACGCCACGGCCTCGGGATCGGATGGCACCGGTGCGACCAGAACGGCGGCGGTGGCGCGGAGGCGGTCGGGGTCGTCGAGATGGGGAAGGCCGGTGGCGATGGCGCGCGTGAGCCGCTCCTGAGGCTGGTGGATTCTCAGAGGGGGACGGGTCGTCCTGATCTCTTCTCAGAGCCTTCGCGATGATGAAGCCCATGACCACCACGCCGACCCCACTGGTGACCCGCGAAGCGTTGCAGGCCTTCACGCAGCGGTTGGTGGAGTGCTACTCCCCGGAGAAGGTGATCCTGTACTCCTGCGGAGAAGCCTGCGGCTACGGTTCCTTGGCTCGTGGCGCGGGGCGCTGGGATTCCGATGCCGACATCCTGGTGGTGATGCCCTTCGAGGGTCGCCACCTGGCCAAGATCCGCGAAATGCGCCGTCTCTGTCCGGTGCGCTTCCCCCTGGATCTGCTGGTTAGGCGGCCGGAGGAGATTGAGGTTCGCTACCGGGGGGGTGATCCGGTCGTGCGTGAGGCGCTTGACCATGGAGAGGTGCTGCATGGTTGAACCCTGGTCAGCCGTGCCGGAGTGGATCGCCAAGGTGGAAGGCGATTGGGAAGCCCTGGAGATCCTCCTGACCAGAAACAGCTCCCATGCTTGCGCCGCTTTGCGGCCGCGACGGGAGTCGTGTCACTGGAGCAGGATGAATCTCACGTCAAGGGATGGCTATGCCGCTCCACCCAGCTGGTGTATGCCCTTCGATCAAGGCCATCAGAAGCCACAGCAAGAATTGTGGCTTCTGCCGCATCCACTGACGCCCTGAGTTCATGGCCGTTGAGCATCAACATCACCTCCGTGGCGGCGTGTCCAATGCGTTTGTTGCCATCCACGAAGGGATGATTGGTGATGAGCGAAAAACCGAGACAGGCGGCTTTATCGATGATTGTTGGATAAAGATCATCGCCAGCGAAGGTTTGGCGAGGCTGGCTCAGTGCAGCTTCCAGCAGGCCAAGATCTTTCAGTCCTGGTGAGCCGCCGCTGGTGATGATCAGCTGGCGATGAAGCTCCAGCACCTCACCAAGTTGAAGAAAGCGGATCACGCCAGACGACGGTAGAGCTCCTCATTCTTTGCGAGAACTCTCGCAGCGATCGTTTCAAAATCGGCGGAAGGGCGATTGAGCAGATCCCGAATGGCTGCAGCCGCCAGGTCTTCCTGGGCCACGTTCAGGCGGCGGGCCGTTTCAGCGAGGGCTCTGGTCTGCTCGTCGCTGAGCTGGATGGAAAAGACCATGGCGACCCTCATTGGCCTGAGCCTAGGTGAAACCCGATGGCAGAGCTTTGAACAGCCCCCCTCAAACCGCCAACCCCAGGGATGGCGAGGAACAGCCTGGCATCCACCCCACCGGAATCTCCCGCTCCAGCCGCCACCGAATCGCCATCGGCCGCTCGCCCTCGTGGCCCTCGTACCGGGCAAACCCCAGGCACACGAACGGCTCGGTGACCCCGCCACCCCGGCCGCCCTACCGACGCTGCCCCCGCACGAACAACAGCACCCGCGACCCCGGCGCCTCGTGGTGGAGATACCGCTGCCCGGTGGCGGAAGCCGCGGTGGTGGTGCTCTGGCTCTCCCAGTGGAACAGTGACGGCCCGAGGGCCAGGTCGCGGTAGCGGGTGGTGGGGGAGAAGAGGGCTTCGCTCTTCTTGAGGGTGACGAACAGCAGATCGGTGGCCGTGGGTTGGTGCCAGAGCACCCCTTCGCGGTGGCTGCGGGGTGCGCCGCGCTCGTCGACGGCATCGAAGGCGGCGAGCACCTCGGCGCGGGAGTAGCGGCCGTGCACGCGCAGCGGCAGCGGCAGCGTCCAGGGCAGCGGGTGCAGGCGCCGCAGGGCGGCCTGGCGGACGTCGGCGGGGCTGGTGGCATCGATGGCTTCGGCGTTGAAGCCGCGGGCGCGACGGCACCACCCCCACACCCGCCTCACAACAGGCAGACTCCCGACAGCGCAGTCCACCTGATTCTTCGATGCCCGATCAGGAGCAACTGAACGACTTCCTCGAAGCCTTGGTAGCGGCCTCACACCCAAGTGTCACTGAACAACCTGCCGAGACAGAACACCTGGCCACCCCGCACTAAACATCACCACCACGCCAGAACTAGAGCCTCAGGACCAGCCGCCTCTCCGCAGACTTCGTGGGTGGCGATTGGCGCAGCCTGGGCCTCCGGCGTTGCTGGGCCAATTCCAGAAGGCAGCGATGGCCGCAGTCCTGAAAAATCAGCGCATCTACGGCCGCGATTCCAGTGATGAAATCCATGCCTGATGATCTACCGAGCGCTCTACAGGTTTTGGAGCAGCTCTGTTTCCGGCTCAGCCCCTTCACGTGCGCTGCAGTGAATCACTCCCTCGCCTGAGCCGTACCGAACAACGATCCCAGTGATCTCTCCTTCGTAGGCATGACACAGGGCCTCATCAGGAAACCTGGTCAGTTCCTCGATCAGGCTCTTCACGGTTCTCATTCGTGGAATCCTCTCTTGGATCAATGGCCAGCGTAGGGAGCTCATGTCAACGTCCGCAGAATGTCCTTCATCAGCAGCACCAGGTGCAACGGATCGGTGGGAGATGGCTCGAATTCCGGGATCAGGTGCAGATAAAAGGCCCGGGCCGAAGCACTCTCGGCATGAACGAGCAACCCCCGGCAGCCCACTTCGCTGCCGATCTGTGCCGTGCGGCTGATCACATCGGCCAGCATCGCAGCACCGAGTCCCCGGCCTTCATGGTGCAGGTCGACACCCAGCCGGGCCAACAGGGCAACGGGCTGGGGATAGCGGCCAGCGCCTTTGCGCAACCGCGGTGGAGCCTCCACAGCTGTGAGGCTGGCCATGCACCAGGCGTAGTACGCCACCACGTCGCTGCTGCCTGATTCAGTGACCACGAACACCCGGCTGATGCCACCGCGGGCATGGGCCTGGCGTGCGTGTTTTCGCAGCCAGATCATCTGCTCCTCGGATCGGCATTCGAAACCGTCGAGGCGATCATCGGAGTCCAGCAGCCGGGGCGGTAGGTAGCTGGCGCTCACTCCTGGAAGGGAGAGGGCCGATCCATCAAGGCGCGTAGACCCTTCAGCGACCGTGCCGGCCGTTGGTTGATCCGCTCCCACTCGGCCAGTGCTTGCGGGTCGAGGCGGAACCCCTCACGGTCGGCCAGCACCTGCTGCGCCGCAAGGCGCAGATGGGTGAGCACAAACCCGGTGAGGTCGGTGCCGGAAGCGGCCACAGCCCGATCAATCAGTTGGCGGTCTTCAGCCGTGGCCCGGATTTCAATGCGCCGGTCTCGGGCGCGGGTGCCGGCGGTGTCCATCAGCCTGACGGTGCGTACGTCCATCGTACGGCCAGAGTTGGCTCCTGGCCGCCTCGCCCGTCGAGGTGGGGGGCTCGAACGCATTCGAATGAGCCACCGGTGGCACCTGCGATGGCAGCCGCTCCACCCCCTTGGCCACCCGTGCCGTTGTCTCGTTCTCAGGCTTTCCGGGCCTCCCGGATCGCCATTTCTCCCTCCACCACGACGGCTACCCCACCGGCGCCGCCTGGCGGTTTTCGGCAGCTCTGTGCGGTAATCCTCAACCAGATTGGCGTCGGACATCCATGACCAGGGCCTCGAGCCAGGCGGCCAGGCCGCTGGCGGAGCCGAGCTCGCCGGCGGCGGCGAGGGAGCGCAGTTCCTGCAGCAGCTGGGGGCGGCGGCTGGGCAGGCACTGGCGCAGGTTGGCGAGCACGTGACCTGTCGCCACACGATCGAGCACCAGGCGGCAGCCGGGGGGCAGGAACGGGAACCCCTGGGTGAGCTGCTGCTCCAGCCGGCGGCGGCTGCCGCCGAGCAGGGCGCGGTAGCGGAGGTCGAAGCGGAAGCGGCGGTGCTGCTGGCCGATGAAAACCAATACCGTGAACCCTTTACGGAGCCTGCCCGCCTGGCTTCAACAGCAGGAACCCAGCTTCGGGATGGATTGAGAAGGCCTCAATGGTCTCTGCGTGATCAAGCAACAGGGCCGCTGTTGCAGCATTGCCAGCATTACCGATGGCCAGGCAGATCACCTTGGGAGGGAAGCCGCGCGTGACACTGAGCCGTAGAAAGTCTTCGTCCTTGGTCACCAAAAGAGCCTCTTCAGAGCGGGCCATCTCCCAGACCATCAGATCATCAGCTCCACCGAGGCCTTTCAGCCGCACATGACTGGAATCGGGAAACCGACCGACGAGCCGTGGCATCAGCCGTTCTGAAAGGTTTTCGTCCAGCAGCAGGCGGACGCTCACGCCGCCGATGACGACACAGTGATGAGACAACGTTCGCGATCGGCCGCATAGGCGAGGCAGGCGAGCACGTCGTCGTGGCTGAGTTGAGGGAAATCCTCCAGCAATTCCGCTTCACTCATGCCGCTGGCCAGCGAACCCAGCACGTCCCCCACGGTGAGGCGCGTGCCGCGCACGCAGGGCTTGCCGAAGCGCACCGCGGGGTTGATGGTGATCCGGGACTGGATGTCCATGGATGAACGCTAAACCGCCAACCCCAGGAATGGCGAGGAACAGCCTGGCATCCACCCCCCGGAATCTCGCGTTCCAGCCGCCAGCGAATCGCCATGGGCCGCTCCCCCTCGTGGCTCTCATACCGCGCAAACCCCAGGCACACAAATGGCTCCGTGACCTCGCCACCCCGGCCGCCCTGCCGGCGCTGCTCCCGCACCAACAGCAGCACCCGCGACCCCCGCGCCT
>CAZBMT010000205.1:0-5172 GCA_964492645.1 uncultured Cyanobium sp.
TACGACGACCTCACCAAGCAGGCCCAGGCCTACCGCCAGATGTCCCTGCTGCTGCGCCGTCCCCCCGGCCGTGAGGCTTACCCCGGCGACGTCTTCTACTGCCACAGCCGCCTGCTGGAGCGGGCCGCCAAGCTGTCCGACGCCATGGGCAAGGGCAGCATGACGGCGCTGCCGGTCATCGAGACCCAGGCCGGTGACGTCTCGGCCTACATCCCCACCAACGTGATCTCGATCACCGATGGTCAGGTGTTCCTGAGTTCCGACCTGTTCAACTCCGGCCTGCGGCCCGCCATCAACGTGGGCATCTCCGTGAGCCGGGTGGGTGGCGCCGCCCAGACCAAGGCCATCAAGAAGATCGCCGGCACTCTCAAGCTGGAGCTGGCCCAGTTCGACGAACTCGCCGCCTTCTCCCAGTTCGCCTCCGATCTCGATGCCGCCACCCAGGCCCAGCTGGCCCGGGGCAAGCGCCTGCGCGAACTGCTCAAGCAGCCCCAGTTCAGCCCCCTGCTCCTGGCCGAGCAGGTGGCGGTGGTGTATGCGGGCGTCAAGGGTCTGATCGACGACGTGCCCGTGGAGCTGGTGCCCCAGTTCGCCCGCGAGCTGCGCGAGTACCTCAAGAGCAACAAGCCCGAGTACATCAACAAGGTTCAGACCGAGAAGGTGCTCAGCGACGAAGCCGAGGCCATGCTCAAGGAGGCCATCGTCGAGGTCGCCTCCTCGATGCTGGCCGCCGCCTGAGGAGTCTCCACCCATGGCCAATCTCAAGGCAATCCGTGACCGGATCAGTTCGGTCAAGAACACCCGCAAGATCACCGAAGCCATGCGGCTGGTGGCCGCCGCCAAGGTGCGTCGTGCCCAGGAGCAGGTGCTGCGCACCCGCCCCTTCGCCGACCGCCTGGCCCGGGTGCTCCAGAATCTCGAGTCCCGCATGGGCTTCGAGGGGGCCGATTCGCCGCTGCTGGCCGAGCGCCGTCCGGTGAGCACCATCACCCTGCTGGTGGTCACCGGCGACCGGGGTCTGTGCGGCGGCTACAACGCCAACGTGATCCGCCGGGCCGAGCAGCGCTTCGCCGAGCTCAAGGGCCAGGGCTTCACCGTGGACATGGTGCTGATGGGCCGCAAGGCCATCACCTACTTCACCAACCGCTCCTACCCGATCCGGGCCACCTTCACCGGTCTGGAGCAGGTGCCCACCTCCCAGGAGGCGGGTGAGATCGCCAACGAGGTGCTTGCCGAGTTCCTCTCCGCCAGCACGGACCGGGTGGAGATCATCTTCACCCGCTTCATCAACCTGGTGAGCTCCCGACCGGTGGTCCAGACCCTGCTTCCCCTCGATCCCCAGGGCATCGCCAGTTCCGACGACGAGATCTTCCGTCTCATCACCCGTGACGGTCGCCTCGGGGTGGAGCTCGGCAAGGTGGAGAACGCCGAGCCCGCCCTGCAGCCGGACTTCGTGTTCGAGCAGAGCCCGGAGCAGCTGCTCAATGCCCTGCTGCCCCTCTATCTGGCCAACCAGCTGCTGCGCTCCCTCCAGGAAGCGGCCGCCAGCGAACTGGCCAGCCGGATGACTGCCATGAACAACGCCAGCGACAACGCCAAGGCGCTCGCCAAAACCCTCACCCTCGACTACAACAAGGCCCGCCAGGCGGCCATCACCCAGGAGATCCTGGAAGTGGTGGGTGGCGCGGCGGCGATGGGCTGATCATCAGCTCCTGAAGGCCGGTGGCGGAATCCCGCTCCCGGCCCAGCCGCTCCAGTTCACAGCGCAGGTCCACGTCTGGCGGAAGACGGAGGAGTCGGCTGCCCATGGCCTGGCGGAGCCTTCCGGGTCAGGACCCGCAGCGGTAGCCCTTCTCGCGGAAGACCCGCAGACAGGCATCCACCACGGCGGGGTCGTAGAGCAGGCCCCGGTTTTTCTCGATCTCCCCGAGGGCGGCTTCGGTGCCCAGGCCGGCCCGGTAGGGGCGGTGGGCGCACATCGATTCGACCACGTCGGCGACGGCCACGATGCGGGATTCCGGCAGCAGCTGCTCACCGGCCAGGCCGTTGGGGTAGCCACTGCCGTCCATGCGCTCGTGGTGTTCATACACGATGCGGGCGATCGGCCAGGGGAAGGCCACGTCCTTGAGGATCTGAAAGCCGGCCTCGACGTGCTCCTTGATCAGGTCGTACTCATGGCGGGTCAGCTTGGTGGGTTTACAGAGAATCTCCGCCGGCACCGTGATCTTGCCGATGTCGTGGACGGACGCGGCCAGGCGCAGCCCTTCCTGCTCCATGGGTGAGAGTCCCAGCTCCGCCCCGATGGCGACCGCCAGGTTGGCAACCCGCTTCTGGTGTCCGGCGGTGTAGGGGTCCCGCATCTCCGCCATCCCCCCCAGCACCGTGACCAGCTGCCGGTAGAGCAGCTCCTGTTCCCGGAGGGTGTGTCTCCACCCCGCCTCAGCCAGCTCCCTGGCGACGAGGCTGCCCAGACGGGTGGCGATCGTGTCGAGCAGGAAGCGCTCCTCCGCCAGGAAGGGTCCTTCGCTGGCGTCAATGTGGTCCTCGGGGTACCCCACGTCCACCGAGCCGTAGACCGTGTCGTTGATCTTGATCTCCGAGGACTGCACCGACTGGCACTGCTCCAGATCACCCGTCTGGAAAAAGCGGTCGCCATGGCGGATTCGGGCAACGGCGCTGGCCGGGTGCAGCCAGGCCGCAGGGATGGTCGTGACGATCTCCCCCAGCATGTCGTCGATCGTCCCCTGACTGGTGCTGATGATGCGCTCGATCTGCTGGAGGCAGTGGAGCTCCTTCATCCGCTCCACCAGGGCCTGCTCCACCGGCAGCGCCAGACCGTCGCGGGAACTCCCCGGCAGCGCAGGGGCCGCTGAGCGGCCGCCACTGGCCCCGTTCCCATTGCCCATGGCATCCCCTACGGCAACGCCCATATCGCCCCCATTCCCAGAGGAGCAGAGCAGCACGATGCACCTGCAACGGCGGTCGATGCCTTTCTGTTTTCTTCACACTACACCGCTGTCACCGAACACGCACCTGCCTGGGGATCCCATGGGGCAACGCCGCGGCCGGGATGACAACGGACTCCAGCGGGGGGCGGACCGCATGGCCGACCACGTCGACGCCTTCCCGTTGCAGCAGCTGGGCCTGGGTGTCGCCAGTGGGATCGCGCTTGGCAACGCCCAGGCTGCCGTCTGCTGACACGACGCGATACCAGGGAACGTCCAGCTTCGTGCTGCCATCCAGCTGGCTGAGGATGTAGGCGACATGTCTGGGCATCACCGCCAGATGCTCGCCGATGGATTGGTAGGTGGTGATCTTTGATTCGGGAATCGTCGCGACGATCCGGAGCACCTGATCCTTGATGCGCGCGAAAGCCTCGGACTTCGCCATGGGTGACTAGCTTGGGCCGCGCACGGAGATGATGACATTACCCTTCTTTCGTCCCGTGTCGACATAACGGTGGGCCGCCACGATCTGCTCCAACGGATAGATCCGATCGATCACGGGTTGGAACTCCCCTGTCTGCGCCAGGGCTGCAAGTTCGCGCAGATCCTCTAGCTGCACGGTTGCCGGTCCGGCGATCACGGTCCGGCCGGATGTCAGCGACACCCACAGCCCCCTCAGCATGTCCGGCAGTCCGGCCAGCACCAGCAGCAGACGCCCCCCCGGCTTCAGGGAGCGCCGGCAGCGCGCGTAGGGCGCCGTGCCGACCGTGTCGACGATCACGTCATAGGTTTCGCCGTTGCGGCTGAAGTCGTCCCGGGTGTAGTCGATGGCCTGGGCCGCCCCCAGGGAGCGCACCAGATCGAGGTTCGCCGTGCTGCACACCCCGGTGACCTCCGCCCCGGCGCGGCGGGCCAGCTGGACAACGGCCGTGCCCACCGCCCCTGAGGCCCCGTTCACCAGCAGCCTCTCGCCGGGTCGCACCCTGGCCCGGCGCAGGAAATCCAGGGCCGTCGTGCCGCCGAAGCAGAGAGCCGCGGCGGTTTCATCCGGGAGGGCGGGCGGCGTGGCCACCACCATGGCGTCCTGGGGCAGGCAGAGGTACTCCGCATGGCAGCCCAGGCCCATGTCGCTGAAGGCGAACACCCGCTCCCCCACCCGGAAGCGGGTGACGTTCCTGCCGGTCGCGGCGACGACCCCGGCCAGCTCCGAGCCGAGGATCGGCTGCCTGGGCTTCCGCAGGCCGAACACCAGCCGCATGATCAGGCCGAATCCCTTCGGCACCGTCTGGCTTCGAAGGCGCCAGTCGGCCGAGGTGACGGTGGTGGCATGGATCCGGATCAGGATCTCCTCGGCCTTCGGGGTGGGGGTGGCGATCTCGCGGATCTGCAGCACCTCAGGCGGTCCGTAGCGTTCGGCGAGGACGGCTTTCATGGCAGGGGGGATCCGAGAAAGGAGGAATAGGCTCTGGCGAGGGCCTGCTTGCCGCCCGTTTCGACCACGGCGCCGTGGGCGACGATCACCCTGTCGAAGTCCCACGCCAGGAAGGTGCGCATGGCCCTGGCCAGCGAAGACCGGTCGGTGGTGGCCAGGCGCTCGAGGATGGTGGGCTCCAGCCGACCGTAACCGCCGCCGATCCGCGTGATCCAGCGGGTGAGCCAGGCGGCGGTGGCATCGAAGTGGAAGGCGCTGTCCGTGAGGACGAGGGTTCGGCTGGGGGTGTGGCAGAAGGCCACCTCGTGCAGCGGCATTGGGCCGGTGGGCCCCAGGGTGTGGAGCCCGCTGAGGCTGCACAGCAGCAACCCCGGCCAGGGGGAGGGCTCCTCCGGGTTGAGCAGCCGGTCGAGGTTCAGATGGGGGCACTTCTGCCTCAGCGCGGGCGGCCCCCAGACCGTGGCCTGGGGGAAGCGCCGCTGGAAGGCCTGGAGATGGAGATGGTGGAAGGCGTTGGGGGCGACGATGTCGGCGACGACACCGATCGCGGCCAGGTCCAGCTCCAGTGCCGGGCTCGGCGCAATCGGCGACAGGACCACCAGCCTGTCGCCGCCGGCCTGGCGGAGGACCGTCATCCGGGTGCCCACGCTCAGGCTGAGGTAGGTCTGCGGCGCCTCGGCCACCCAGAGATCCTCGGCGAGGTGCCGCAGCATGGGGGATCCCGGCGAGCGGGTTCAAGCTAGGGGAGTCCAGCTGTGGATGGTGATGTGTCCTGGCTGGGAACGCACCCGGGCC
>CAZBMT010000206.1:0-5160 GCA_964492645.1 uncultured Cyanobium sp.
AAGCCCGATGAGGCGGTGCAGGGCTTCGGCAGCCCCGCCCTGATCACCCTGATGGGCCTGTTCGCCGTCTCCGCCGGGCTGTTCCGCAGCGGCGGCATGGATCGGCTCCGGGCCCTGATCGGCTCCGACGCGGTCCGCAGCCCCAAGCGGATGATCGCCCTGATGGTGGGGGTGGTGGCCCCCATCTCCGGCTTCATCCCCAACACGCCGATCGTGGCCACCCTGCTGCCGGTGATCGAGGGCTGGTGCCACCGCCGCGGCGTCTCCCCCTCGAAGGTGCTGCTGCCCCTGTCGTTCGCCACCGTGCTGGGCGGCACCATCTCCCTGCTCGGCACCTCCACCAACCTGCTGGCCAGCGATGTCAGCCGCCAGCTGGGCTTCGGTTCCCTGGAGCTGTTCAGCTTCACGGCCATCGGCATTCCCGTGTGGCTGCTGGGGGGGCTGTACATGCTCACCGTCTCCGACCGGCTGCTCCCCGACCGCGGCCAGGGGGATGGGGACCTGCTGGGCGGCCTCGCCAGGGACGGCTATCTCACCGACGTGCTGATCCCGGCGCAGTCCGAGCTGATCGGCCGGTCGCTGCACAACAGCCGCCTGCAGCGGCGCTTCGACGTTGACGTGCTGGAACTGCACCGAGGCCAGGACAGCTTCAGCGCCCCCCTGGCCGACCTGCCCCTGCAGGCGGGCGACCGCCTGCTGCTGCGTTGCAACCGGGATAACCTGCTGCGTCTCCAGCAGGAGCACGCCGTCACCCTGGCGCCGATCGGCGAGGCCGAGGAGGACCTGCGGGAGCTCTCCGGCGAGGCCACCTCCACCACCCGCTGGGGGGAGGTGCTGCTGCCCAACGGCTCCACCCTGGCCGGCGCCAGCGTGCGAGACATGCGCTTCCGCCAGCGCTACAACGCCACCCTGCTGGCGGTGCGGCGGGGCAACCAGGTGCTGCGGGAGCTGCTGGGCCGGGTGGTGCTCCAGGCCGGTGATGTGCTGCTGCTCCAGGCCCCGGTGGATGCCATCCGCGGCCTGCAGGCCAACAACGACCTGGTGCTGCTCGACGAGCTCGAGAAGGACCTGCCCACCACCGACCGCAAGCTCATCGGCATGCTGATCGCGGCGCTGATGATCCTGCTGCCGATGCTCCGGATCCTGCCGCTGATGGCTGCGGTGCTGCTGGCCATGGTGGCGATGGTGGCCACGGGCTGCCTGCGCTCCGGCGAGCTGCTGCGCTCGATCCGCTGGGACGTGATCCTGCTGCTGGGCTCCCTCTCCTGCTTCAGCGTGGCGATGCAGAAGACCGGCCTGGCCGAGGCCCTGGCCACCGATCTGCTGCACTCCCTCAAGGGTTGGCCCGCCTATGGGGTGCTGCTGGTGGTGTTCGTGCTGGGGCAGGTCTTCACCGAGGCCCTCAGCAACGGCACCACGGTGGTGCTGCTGATCCCGATCGCCACCGAACTGGCCAAGGGGCTGGCGTTGCCGCCGATGGCCTTCATCTTCGCGATCACCTTCGCCGCCAGCCAGAGCTTCCTCACACCCATCGGCTACCAGACCAACCTGATGGTGTTCGGCCCCGGCCGCTATCGCTTCCTCGACATGGCGCGCTACGGGGCACCGCTGACGATCACCCTGGCGCTGGTGGTGCCCTGGCTGATCTGCCGCCATTTCGGTCTTTAGGCGTGCGCCTGTCCGACCGCTCAGGCTGGAGGATCCTGGCTCCCCCGTTCCAGCTGGGCCTCCTCGAAGCGGCCCACCAGCTTCGGCACCACCAGCACGATCACCAGCAGCACCAGGGCGCCCACGCCGGACTCGACGACCCCCTTCACCATCGTCTCGAAGGGGATCCAGCGCCCCCCGAGCCAGGCCAGCCCCACCATGGTCGAGGCCCAGAGCACGGCCCCGAGCATGTTGAACAGCAGGAAGCGCCGGTAGGGCATGTGGACGGCCCCGGCGATCGGGCCGGCCAGCACCCGCAGCACCGCCACGAACCGGCCCAGCAGCACCGACTTGCCGGCATGGCGCAGGAAGCGCTCCCGCAGGGCCTCCATCTTCTCCGGGGTCCGGCCCAGCAGCCGTCCGACCCGCAGCAGCAGCCCCCAGCCGGCCCGGCGCCCCACCCAGTAGCCGAGGTTGTCCCCAAGGATCGCCCCGCCGGCCGCCGCGCCCATCACCCCGAGCACCTGCAGCTGGCCGCTGCCGGCCGCGTAGCCCGCCAGAAGGGTGACGGTTTCGCCGGGCAGGGGCACCCCGGCGTTCTCCAGCAGCATGGCGCCGAACACCACCCAGTACCCCCAGTCCTGCAGGAGCGTCTGGAGCGTGCTGAGGCTGATGGTCCCGTCGAACACGGCCAGGGGCCAGGCCATCGCAACGTGGAAGGAATCCAGACCCTATCGCCCCGGCCAGGCCAGTGTTCCGGTGCAGAGCCAGCGGCGACGGCGCAGGAGGTTGGGGTGGGGTCCCGGCCAGGTGAAGCGGGGCAGCTCCAGGGGTGGGGTGGTGGGGGTGACCAGGGCGGCGTCGACGGTGGCCACCTGGAGGTAGTGGCGGCCGCAGATCGCCGCGTCGCCGGGCCGGTGGCTGTTGAAGGGGTAGGAAAAGACCCGGGGGGCCTCCCCCAGCACCTGCTCGAGCGCGGCGGCCGAGCGGCCCAGTTCCTCCTCGAACGCCTCTGGACTGATGTTGCAGCGCGGGACATGGTGATGGCCGTGGCTGCCCAGCTCGTGGCCGGCCTGCCGGGCCCGGCGCAGGTGGTTCCCGCTGGGATACAGGCGATCGGCCGCCGCCGCCAGCTCGCCGGCCGTGCCCCAGCGCTCCGCCAGCTCCGCCAGCAGCTCCCGCACCCGCACCACAGGGGTGCCATCCCGCAGCCGGGCGATCAGGGCCGCGCCCGCCAGGTCGTCCGGCAGATCCAGCCGATGGCGGGCCAGCTCCTCCAGCCGGGGCGCCAGCGTGGGATGGGCGCCGTACCAGTAGAGGGCGTGTTCCCACACCAGTTCCCCGCCGGCCCGCATCGCCGTGGACTGGAAGAACACGGCCGGGATGCCCAGGCCCTGCAGCACCTCCATTCCCTCCTCGTAGTTACAGCGAAGGCCGTCATCGAAGCTGACGATCACCCCGAACTCTGAGCCGGTGGGAAAGCGGCCGGCCCGCAGGTCGGCGTAGGTGAGGAAGCGGGCGCCGCGGCGCCGCAGGACCCCCAGCTCGGCGGCCAGCTCCTCGGGGGGAATCGGCGGCACCCCGAAGCGGTCGAGGAAGGTCTCCCGGCCCGGCCGGTCGACCCGGTGATACAGCAGACACAGAACCTTGCCCCGCAGGCGCCGCAGCCAGAGGCGATCCAGCGGCGGCAGGAACAGCAGATCCGCCGCCCGGTTGGCCGCCCGCCCCAGGCGGCTCATGGCTGCTCCCCCCGCACCACCCGCACGGTGGCGTCGCGGCGTCTCTGGTCGGCCAGGTAGTCGCGCACCAGTCCCCGGGCGATGCGGCGGTTGGCCACCAGCCGCTGCCAGGGCTCGTAGACGTAGCCGGTGCGCCGCAGGAACAGCTTGCCCTTCTCCCACTGGGGCACCCGCGGGGCGGTGCCGGCCTCGAGCCGGCGGGCCGCCTCGATCAGCAGCTCGATGCCCACCTGGAAGCTGCGCACCTCGATGGTCTCGACGCTGTCGTCGGGCTGCATCGGCACGTGGGCCGAGAGGATGATGTCGCCGCTGTCGATGCCGGGGTCGATGTGGTGCACCGTGACGCCCACCAGCTCCGGATGCCCCTCCATGAGCATGTAGAGGTTGCAGTTGGCGCCGCGGGAGTAGGGCGACAGCCCGGTGTGCAGGTTGATGATGCCGTGGCGGATCTTGGGGATCAGCTCCAGCACCGGCGCCCGCAGCAGCTGGGTGCCGTTCACCAGCACGATGCCGGGGGCCACCTGGCGCAGGAAGTCGGCGGTGCGCGCCTCGTTGATGGCCGAGGTGACCAGCACCGGCACCCCGTCCGGCAGTTCGGGCGGCGCGCCGTCCCGGTGGAACAGCTGCCGCTCCAGGGCGGCGCCGCGGCGGTCGTGGGGCCGCAGCAGCACCCGGGCGACCAGCTGGCGCAGCAGCCGCAGGGGCCGGCGGTACTTCGCCAGCCGGGCGAGGGTGCTGCGGCTGGCCGGCGGCGGCACCTGCAGCACCACCCCCACCAGGGTGAAGTCCTCGGCCGCCCGCCGCACCAGGTGGCGCTGGACGAGGCCGTCGCAGCAGAGCACGGCCACCCGCAGGGAGCTCACGGCCATGGATCCGCCGATCGCAGCATCATCAGCGGATGGTACGGACGGGGCGGCCGCCAGGCGCCACAGTGGGACCGATCCAGAGCCGCCCATGGCCGTCCGTGACGTGCTGACCATCGGTGATCCGCGTCTGCGCCAGGTGAGCGCGCCGGTGGAGCGCTTCGACGATCCCGCCCTGCCGGCCCTGCTCGACGACCTGCGCGACACCATGGCCGCCCGCGACGGGGCCGGCCTGGCCGCCCCGCAGATCGGCGTGCCGCTGCGGGTGGTGATCTTCGGCATCACCAGCAACCCCCGCTACCCGGAGGCGCCCCCGATTCCCGAAACGGTGCTGATCAACCCCGTGCTCACGCCTCTCGGCGACGAGCTCGACGACGACGCCTGGGAGGGCTGCCTGAGCGTGCCCGGCTGGCGCGCCCGGGTGCCCCGCTGGCCCCGCCTGCGTTACCGGGCCTTCGATCCCCAGGGGCGAGCTTTCGAGCGGGAGGTGGAGGGCTTCCATGCCCGGGTGGTGCAGCACGAGTGCGACCACCTCGACGGGGTGCTGTTCCCGGATCGGGTGCCGGAGGGGCTGCCCCATGGCTGACGCCTCCCCCGTCGCCCCCCGCTGGTGGGTCAGCGGCGACCTCGACGGCTTCCTGGGGCTCGGCCTCGACAACCTGATCCAGATCCTGCTGATCGTGGCCCTCTGCCGCGGCGTGCTGGGCTATCCCGATCCGCTGATCTTCGGCACGATCCTGCCGGCCACCGGCGTGAGCCTGGTGGTGGGCAACGTGGCCTATGCGGTCCAGGCCCACCGGCTGGGGCGGCGCGAGGGGCGCGACGACCGCACCGCCCTGCCCTACGGCATCAACACGGTCAGCCTGTTCGCCTACGTGTTCCTGGTGATGCTGCCGGTGAAGCTGGCGGCC
>CAZBMT010000207.1:0-5150 GCA_964492645.1 uncultured Cyanobium sp.
ATCGCATCGCCTGGTTGCCGCTGGCGAGGAGCTCGTGGAGGGGCGCCAGCCAGCGCGTCAGCCCCAGATCGGCCGCCAGCGGCGCCATCGTCTCCAGTTCGGTGGCGATCCAGTCGCGGGCCTCCAGCGTCTCCCCGGTGCGCCAGTGCACCAGCCGGGCCTGGAGGCTGGTGCGGGCCGCCGCCCGGTCGTTGGCATCGGCGATCGCCTCCAGTTCAGCGGCGCCGAACCGGCCGGCGGCCAGGGGATCCTGGCCCGAGGGATCCCGCAGCAGCTGCTGCAGGCGCAGTTCGGTGAAGGCGGTGACCGCCAGCAGCAGCATCGGGTCGTCGATCAGGTCGCAGATGCGGATCTCCAGGCGGTTGAGGCCATGGGGACGGTCATCGCCGTTGGGCCGCACCGACGTCCAGAGGTGTCGCACGTTGCGCATGGCCCCGGCGGCCAGCTGCTCCTCCATCCAGTCGATGTAGTGGCGGTGGTCCCGGAACAGGGGCACCAGGGGCGGCGTGATCGGGAACTGCAGCCAGCGCTGGGAGTGGGCCCCGGTGACCTCCCCATCGAGGAAGGGGGAGCTGGCGCTGAGGGCGAGCAGCAGGGAGGCTTCGCAGCGCAGCAGCCGCAGGCCCGCGAACAGGGCGTCCATCGCCGTCAGGCCCAGGTTGATGTGCACGCTGGCGGTGACCACCCGGGTGCCGTAGGTGGCCTCGATGTAGCCGTGGTAAGGGTTGTCGGGGTCGGAGCGCTCGAAGTGGCGGCTGTCCCCCAGGCTCAGGGTGCTCCCGGGCAGCAGGGTGAGCCGGCGGGGCTGGAGCCAGCGGCGCAGGCGACGGCGCGGCTCCAGCAGCAGCTCCAGCTGGGCGGTGTAGGAGGCCTCGGGCGGGGTGACGTACTCGAGATTGCGGTGGTCCGGCTCGGTCATGAAGCCCGCCAGTTCGGCGGCCGCCTCGGCGGAGCAGCCCACCACCGTGCCGTCGGCCCGGCCGGTGTACATCTCCACTTCGAAGCCCTTCAGCAGCAGGGAAGCGCTCATGGCATCACATCGGCCGTGTCGGCCACCGCCGGCTCCAGGCAGGCGAGGGCCTTGAGCATGCCGCGGGCCTTGTTGCGGGTTTCCTGGTACTCCGCCTCCGGGCGGGAGTCGGCCACGATCCCGGCACCGGCCTGCACCTGCACCCGCCAGCCGCCCTCGGGGTGGGGGAGCACCACCATGGTGCGGATCGTGATGGCCGTGTTGAGGGCCCCGGCCAGATCCACCGCCCCGTACACGCCGGAATAGGGCCCGCGGGCGTCCGGCTCGAGGGCATGGATGAGCTGCATGGCGCGGATCTTGGGGGCCCCGCTCACGGTGCCCGCTGGGAAAGACGCCATCAGCAGGTCCCAGATGTCGTGATTCTCGGTCAGCAGCCCCTCCACCTCACTGACGATGTGCATCACATGGGAGTACTTCTCGATCACCATCAGTTCGCTGACCTGCACCGTGCCGGCCCGGCAGACCCGGCCCAGGTCGTTGCGGCCCAGGTCGACCAGCATCACGTGCTCCGCCCGCTCCTTGGGATCGGCCAGCAGCTCCTCGGCCAGGGCCGCATCCTGCGCATCATCGACGCCACGGGGCCGGGTGCCGGCGATGGGCCGTAGGGAGGCCTTCACCCCTGCGGCACAGGGCTCCGCCTTCACCATCACCTCGGGACTGGAGCCGATCAGGTGCCAGTCGCCGAAGTTGAAGAACGCCATGTAGGGCGAGGGGTTCACCATCCGCAGGCTGCGGTAGAGATCGAAGGGGTCGTGGGACACCCGGGCTTCGAACCGCTGGCTCAGCACCAGCTGGAACACGTCGCCGGCGGCGATGTGCTCGGCCGCGGCCGCCACGGCGCCCTGGAATTCGTCCTGAGCCCGGTTGCTGCGGGTGGCCAGCTCGGCACCGCTCGCCTCGTGCCAGGCCAGTGGCTTGACGTGCGCCGGCAACGGGGCATGCATGCGGGCCTCGAGGGCCTCGATGCGGGCCGCCGCCCGGTCGTAGGCCTCACCGGGATCGGCCCCCTCGGAGAGATCCACATAGGCCACCGCCGTGATCTGGCGCTTCACCTGGTCGAACACCAGCAGGCTGTCGGCCAGCATCCAGCAGCCGTCCGGCGGGGCCCCGTCCGGGGCGTCGTGGACCGGCACGCTGGGTTCGATCCAGCGGATCAGTTCGTAGCCCCAGAAGCCGAACAGCTGGGCCACGGTCGGCAGGCCCTCCACCGGACCGGGGCGCAGGGGGGCCAGCGCCTCGCGCAGCAGGGTGAAGGGATTGCCCTGGAGCTGTTCGCTGCGGCCATCCCGCCAGCGCCTCTCGCCCCGGTCACCGCGGCAGGTGAGGGTCCAGAGCGGGTCGCTGACGACGAAGCTCCAGCGGCCCAGCTGCTCGCCCCCCTCCACTGATTCCAGCAGCACCCCATGGCTGCCGCCCGCCCCCACCTTCAGCCAGGTGGTCAGGGGGGTCTCCAGGTCGGCGGGCCAGCGCTTCCAGAGGGGAAGGAGATTGACGGCCAAGTCAGCCCCTGCCTCCCCACCGGCGATGCGGGCGAGGAAGGCGCTGCGATCAGAACCGGGCATCACGGCGACAGGCAGGCAAAAAAAACGGGGCTCCCGGCCCCGCCGTTATAGGTGCTGGCCGTCCAGGATCAGGCTTCGTGGGTGGCCTTGCCGCTGAACTTGAGGCTGGCGGGATTGGGGTTGGCGCCGATGCTGCGGGGGGTGTGGCCCACCATGACGCGGCCTTCGTTGACCTTCTCGGGGAAGACGCCGTCCTTGGGGTGCAGGAACTCGGTGTCGCCGCCGGGGTAGATCCGGTAGATCTTGTAGTCCTCGATCCGGGGCTTGAACTTGGTGCGGAGCTGGGTGCCCAGGGCGAGGCACTGCTCCTTGCGGGCGAAGTACATGAGGTTTTCGCCTTCGTGCATCTCCGCGGCACCGCCGGTGGGGAGCTCGAATGCCTGGGCCTTGGTGCTGCTCCAGGTGATGGCGTACTTCTCCTCGGTCTCCGCCGAGTTGAGCAGGCCACCGGTGCTGCCGATGGACTTCGGAAGTTGACCGTGGAGGGCCGTATCAGGCATGGCTCGCAGACCGTTTCAGGCGGAAACTAGCACCGTGGTTTTGGGCTTCCGGGCGCCCCCGGTGGACTCTTCACACCCGTCAACAAACCCGGCCGCCGCCGCCTCAGCCGCCGCGCTCGGCGGCCGGGAAGAACACGGTCAGGTTGCTGCCTCCCCGTTCGGTGAGCCGTCCCCCCAGGCGGCGAAACAGCCGCTGGGTGGCCTGGCGGCTGAGCTGCAGGCTGCCGGTCTCCGGGTTCCAGCTCAGCACCGGGCCCACCGGCATCGGCACGGCGGCCGCCAGCCCATCGGCCTCGCGGCTTTCGGGGTCGTCGCTGCTGAGCTGGAGCTTCAGCCGGGATCCCGCCGGCAGCAGCCGCAGCCGCACCTCACTGCCGCTGGGCAGGCTGCGGCTGAAACGGTCCATCAGGCCGCCGAGCATGGTCTCCAGACGGGTGGGGTCGCTCATCACCGGCGGCAGGTCGGCGGCGATCTCCAGCACCAGCCGCAGGTCGCGGCGGCCCAGCTGGCGCTGCCAGAGCTCCTCCAGCTGGTAGACGAGCCGGCTCAGGTCGGTGCGGGCCAGTTCGCTGTCGCTCAGCGGCTGGCCACTGCCGGGCTGGCGCTGCAGTTCCGCCGCCAGGAAGATGAGGCCGAAGCGGTCGATCTGCTCGCTGCACTCCCCGTCGATCTGCTCCAGCCGCTGTTGCACCACCGCCGGCAGGTCGGTGCGGCGCAGCAGGGAGCGGATCAGGGTGCGGATCGTGGCCAGGGGCGTGCGCACCTCGTGGGTGAGGGCCTCAAGCAGGGCCAGTTCGCTGCTGACGGCGTCGCTTCTGCCGGCATCGCTGCCCTCGCTGCGTTTCTCGCCATGCACCAGCGGCTGCAGGGTGACGCTGGGGGCCATGGCGGCCAGGCGCTGGGCCAGCAGGGGCCAGAAGCGGCTGCCCAGATCGGGGTCGTTGCTGAGCGGGCCCAGCAGCTGCAGGCGGCGGCGCAGCCCCAGGCCTGCGGCCGGATCGTCCTCGGCCAGGCGGCGATCGAGCAGTTCCAGGGCGGCCGACAGGGTCGGCGCGTCGAAGCGAACCACCAGCCGGCGCTCCTGCGGCGGGCCGTCCAGGGCCAGGGCCACCTGCAGCACCGGGGTGATCAGCACCAGCAGCGGATCGGTGCCGTCCTCCTCACGCAGGCTGAGGCGCTGGAAGCCCCCCGGCCGACCGGCCGTTCCCCGGGGGGGGGTGCCGTGGGGGTCCGGCAGGGGGGCCATGCCCGGCAGCAGTGGCAGCCCCGGGGGCATCAGGTTGCCCACCTCGGCCGGCGTCCAGACCCAGCCGTCGAGCCACTCCAGCAGGGCGGGTTCGTAGAGGGCCGGCAGGGGGGCCGCCAGCCACAGCCCCGGCTGGGGAGGGGCGGCCCCGAGCAGGTCCGCCTGCACCGTGGCCAGGGCGGCCCACCATTGACGACGCACGCTGTCCTCGTCCCCCCGCCCGGCCGGGACCCCTGCCGCCAGCAGGCGGCGCAGGTCCCCCAGGCTCACCACCATCGCCGCAGGCTGCGACTGCGCCGGGCCACGGAGGCGCAGAGCCCGAGGCTGATGCAGTTGACGAGCATGGCGGAACGGCCGTAGCTCAGAAAGGGCAGGGGGATGCCGGTGATCGGGCCCAGGCCGATGGTCATGTTGACGTTCACCACCACCTGGAACATCAGCATGGCTCCGATGCCGACCACCACAAGGGACTCGTAGTCGCTGCTGGCACGGCCGGCGATCTGCAGCAGGCGCCAGATCAGCACCACGAAGCCCACCACCACCAGCATCGAGCCGATGAAGCCCGTTTCCTCCCCCAGGGCGCTGAAGATGAAATCGGTGTGCTGTTCGGGAATGAAGCGCAGCTTCGTGAGGGATCCGTTCATCAGGCCGGTGCCCCAGAGCTGACCGGAACCGATGCCCACGGTGCTCTGCAGCAGGTGGTAACCGCCTCCGAGGGGATCCTGGGCAGGATCAAGGAACAGGGTGAGCCGGGCCCGCTGGTGCGGGCGCAGCCCGTGTTCCCAGAGCCATGGCGTCCCCACGGCGAACAG
>CAZBMT010000208.1:0-5147 GCA_964492645.1 uncultured Cyanobium sp.
TTCAACTTCAAGGCGATCACCGATCGCTTCTCGGAGCTGATGTACGACTACCCCTTCCGGGTGCCGGCCCGTTTCGCCCTGATCATCCGGGCGGTGGTGAGCCAGGAGGGACTGGCGATGCGCCTCGACCCCGACTTCCGCATCATCCGCGTGGCCTACCCCTACGTGGCCAAGCGTCTGCTGGCGGGCGACACCGCCGAGATGCGCGAGAAACTGCTGGAGGTGATCTTCGATAAGGACGGGCGCCTGCGGGTGGAGCGGCTGGAGAACCTGCTGGCCGTGGTCGAGAACGGCTCGACGTCCCCCGACCTGCTGCCGGTGGCCCGCGATGGCCTGCGCCTGCTGCTTGGCAAGCAGGGCACCAGCCTGCGCCAGCGGCTGCTGCTGAGCCTGGTGAGCCACGACCGGCTGCACACCGACGATCTCCAGGCCCTGCTGGGCCTGATGCGTCGCACCTTCTCGGCCCGCAAGCTGGCCACGGGCCTGCTGGCCCGCTTGAATCCGCTCGCCGCCTGAGCCGTTCCGGTGCCCGCTGACCCCCACGGCCCCGCGGCGCCTGGTGAGGCCCCTTGAACGAGGCCCTGCTGCTGATCCTCCTGCCCCTGCTGGCGGTGGTCTGGGTCCTGCAGGTGCGTGCTCTGGAGCGGCGGGTCCGGCGCCTTGAGCAGCAGGCCGCCTCCCTGAGCCAGCGCTTCTTCGCCCTGTCGCTGTGGAGCGGGGTGCTCCAGAAACGGCTCGACGGGGACACCGCGCCCGAACCGGTCCGGCTCGCCGCCGCTGAGGAACTCCCCCCACCGGCTCCCGAGGCCGAAGCTGCAGCCAAATCCGATGCCGAGCCAGTGCCGGAGGCGGTGTCGCTGGCAGTGGCGGCGGCCACCCTCGCGCCGCGCCCACCGGCCCCTCCGGCGGGTCCGCCGCCCCGCGCGACGACCGGCGGGCCCTGGAAGCGGATCGAGCGGCTGCTGGTGGAGAACTGGAGCGGCCTGCTGGGGGTGCTGGTGGTGGTGGCCGGGATCACCTTCCTGACGATCAATGCCGGCCTGCAGCTGGGGCCCCGCGAGCGGTTCCTGCTCACCCTGGTGGCGGGTGGGGGCCTGGCCCTGCCGTCCGTGCTCTGGGGCCGGCGCCCCCGCTGGCGCGACCTCACCGACGCCATGCGCAGCGGTGGCGGCGCCCTGGTCCTGTTCGCCTGTGCCGCTGGCGGCGGCCTGCCCCAGCTCGGGCTCCAGTGGATCGAGGCGCCGGCGCCGGCCCTGGCCCTGCTGGCGGCGGGTGTGGCCGCCAACCTGGCCCTGGCCGCCATCGGCCGCACCGCCGCCATCGCCTCCCTGCATGTGGCGGTGAGCCTGGTGCCCCTGGCCATCGGCCCCCAGGGCGGCGCCGCCCTGACCATCGCCGCCGCCATCGCCCTGGTGGGCTCGGAGCTGCCCCTGCGGCACCGCTGGCCGCGCCACCGGCTTGTCGTCAGCTGGGTGTTCGGTGCTTTCCAGGTCGCCTGGTTCCTGCGCAACGGCCCCGCCATGGCCGCCTCCCCCGCCCTGGTCGGCGGAGGGGTCCTGGCGGCGGTGCTGGTGTTCGGCCCCGGGCTGCTGGGACTGCACCGCCCGGAGGCCGCGCCTGCCCGGCTGCAGGCCGTGCCGGCGGCCCTGCTCCTCAGCCAATGGGGCGGCCTCGCTCTGGCCCTGCTGCTCTTTCCACCGGCGCCCGCCGTCCGCGCTGGTGCCCTGGCGGCCGCCGCCACGGCGGCGCTGCTGCTGGGACAGGGGGCCCGGCGACGGGGACCCCGCTGGCTGGCCCTTGGCGATGCCCTGGTGGGCCAGACCCTGGTGCTCGCGGCCCTGCTGAGCCTGGCCCCGGTGATCGCCGACGGGCCGCTGCTGGCCGGCGTGGTGCTGCTGGAGTCGCTGCTGTTCCAGGCCATTGCCGTGCGGGAGGGCTCCGGCCCCCTGCGCCGTATCGGCTGGTGGCTCAGCGCCGCCGCCGGCCTGTCGCTGGCCCTGAGCGGCCTGGGGGCCGCGCTGCTGCGCGGCGATCCTGTGAACCAGCTGCAGACCGGGGCCGTGCTGACGGTCGGGGCCGGCCTGCTGGCGGCGATGCAGGTGCTGCTGCAGCGCCACGGTGTGCCGCTGCCCCTGCCACCCCTGCTGGGCTGGCTGGCGGGGGGCCTGGTCGCCGTGGGGACCGCCCTGGTGGCGCCGGAGGACTGGCGTTCGGCCCTGAGCCTGGGGGTGATGGGCGCCTTCCTGGTGGCGGCGCGGCGCTGGCGTCCCCCCGGTCTGCTGAACGGCGTCACCGCGGCGATCGCCCTGGCCCATGGCGCCGGCTGGCTGACCCTGCTGGCCCAGGCCCCCTGGCCGCCGCTGCCCCTGCTGGTCCGCCTGCTGCCCCTTGGGTTGCTGGCCCTGCTGATGACGGCCTGTGGCGGCGGCGGCCGCCGGCAGGGCCTCGGCCTGGCGCTGCTGGGGGTCGATGCGGGCCTGGCCGTGCTGTGGCTGCTGGAGCCGATCTCGTCGCTGCTGCCGGGGGCGGCCTGGCTGCTGCTGTCCGCCGGGGCCCTGGCCGGCAGCCGCTGGCTGCGGGGTGGTGCCGTGCGGGTGGGTCTGGGGCTCTCCCTGGCCTACCTGGCCGCCTACGGCGCCTCCTTCCTGGTGGTGATCGGACCCAGCCAGGAGCTGGTGACCCTCGGGGTCCTGCAGGTACGTGGCCGCCTGCTGATCGAGCTGCTGGCGATCGCCGTCGGTCTCCACGGCTGGTTCTTCCGCGCGGGGCCGGAGCTGGCGCGGCTGCCCAGCTGGAAGGCGGTGCAGCCCTGCTTCCTCGAGGGGTCCCTGCTGGCGGCGGTGATGCTGCTTCAGGGGGAGATCAGCGCCCCCTGGCGACCTGTCACCTGGACCCTGCTGGCCCTGGTCCTGGTCTGTCCGGCCCTGGTGCGGCGCTTCGCCATCCGGCTGCAGGTCTACGGGGTGCTCGTCTACTGGCTGGCGGTGGCGACGCTGCTGGTCGGCCTCAGCGTCGGCCTGCCGTCCTTCCCCCCCGCCACCGGAGCCGCCCAGACCGCCGGCCTGGTGGCGATCGCTCTGCAGACGGCCTTCGTTCTGGCCTGCCGCCGCTGGCTCGACCTCGAACGCTTCCCCGAGCCGGGCGGCTGGCCGCTGCTGGCCTGGGTCGGCGGCCGGGTGGCGCGCCGGCGCAATCTCTGGCTCGGCCATCCCCTGTTCATCGCCGTGGCCGTGGTGCTGGCCAGCGGCTACGACCGCACCCTGCTGACCCTGCTCTGGACAGCCGAGGCCCTGGCCGTCTACCTGCTGGGGGTGGTGCTGCGGGAACCCCAGTTCCGCCAGGTGGCCCTGGTGGGACTGGGGGCCTGCCTGCTGCGGCTGCTGGCCATCGACATGGCCCAGGCCGATCTGGGCCTGCGGGGTCTGGTGTTCGTCGGCGTGGGGCTGCTGCTGCTGGCCCTCAATGCCCTGGTCCGCCGCTTCCGCAGCCGCCTGGGCGCCTAGGGTCGGGCGCGACCGCCCCTCTCCACCCCCGCCGTGTCCCTGCTGCTGGCCGCCCTCGACGCTGCTCCCGTGACCCTCCAGCAGGCGGGGTTGGACCAGGCAAGCGGCGCCTACGGCGATCTGGACGCCATGGAGATCCTGCTGGAGTACGCCCCGCTCACCTACCCGCCCTACATGCTCGCCGGGATCGGCCTGGCCATGGCGGTCCTGTGCGGGCTCACCTTCGCCCGCATGATCCAGAACCGGCTGGAGGGCTGGAAGCAGGACCGGCTGGCCCTGCTGCCGATCGCCAACCTGGAGACGAGCCTCCCCTATGCGGGCCTGGTGATCGGGGTGACCCTGTTCATCGGCGCCAGTCTGCAGGTGTTCGGCTTCGCCGCCGGAGCGGCCCTGCTGGTGGCCTTCGTGCTGTCGCTGCTCACCGGCGGTGCCCTCTGGGTGCAGCTGGAGCGGCTGATGGCCCAGGTGCAGGAGGGCACCTTCAGCGCCGTGGACTTCGACAATTTCGACCAGTTCTTCTGATCGGCTTCAAGGCTGGACCATGGGCCGGACGGCGACCGGTTCGGTTAGCCGCTTGCCTGACGCCGCCCGCCGACCGGCAAGGTCTTGTAACGTTATGAAATATTTCAGGTCGCACATGACGCCTTCCCTTTCCCTCAACCGCCAGTTCTCGATCGCGGTCCACTCCCGCGCCATCGACAACTGCAACGACATCGAGGAGCTCCGCAAGGTCGCCAAGACTCTCCTGTCCGCCTGGCAGCACCAGGCCGAGTTCAGCGAGCACTACGGCGCCCAGCTGCTCGGCATCAGCAGGTAGGCCGAGGCCCTCAGGGCGTTCCATCCCCGGAGTCGGCGGCGTGCCTGCGCCGCCACAGTCTTAGGCCGACGGCGCCCCACAGCAGGCTCCAGAGCGTGAAGGTGGTCAGGGTGCCCAGCTGACCACCTTCGAGGTCGTAGACCCCTGCGCCGATCAGGCCGGCATCGATCAGCGAGCCGCCCACGCCCCAGCCCAGCACCCAGAGCCCCACCAAGGCGAAGGCCGTTGCTTGCTCCCTCATCGTTCGCCCTGCGCAGGAGCCCCAGCCTGGCAGTCTGGCCGGGCTGTACGCTTCTGCTGATTCAAAGATTTCTCTTCAGTGAGTACCAACGTTCTGTAAGAGCGATCGACGAATCTGTTCATAATTGTTTCTCTGTTTCATGACGATTTACGTTGGAAATCTCTCCTTCGATGCTGAGGTGGAGGATCTCAACCATCTGTTTGCCCAGTACGGCACGCTGCGCAACTGCAGCCTGCCCCTCGACCGTGAAACCGGACGCAAGCGTGGTTTCGCCTTCGTGGAGATGGTCAATGAGGCCGATGAAACGAAAGCCATCGATGACCTTCAGGACGTCGAATGGATGGGCAGGATGATCAGGGTCAACAAGGCCCAGCCCCGCACCGGTGCTGGTGGAGGTGGTGGCGGCCGAGCCCGTTACTGAGCCTCAGGCCACCAGGTAGGCCTCCAGGGAGCGGGAGTGGTGGCGGATGCCCTCGAGGGCCCGCCGCTCCAGGTTGCGGGTCTTGTCCCGGCTCATCCCCAGGGTGCGGGCGATGCCGGTGAGGCTCATCGGCTCCTCGCCGTCGATGCCGTAGCGCATCTTCAG